>DAIERC010000475.1 GCA_027347125.1 Ignavibacteriales bacterium | reverse complement strand
AATTTTCTAAAGGCAAGCGGTAAATGGAATGAAACGCAACACAAAAATTTGCAAAACTGGTTTAAAGAATATCTCGGCTGGCTGTTAAACAGTAAAAACGGCAGGGACGAAAAAAAATCTGGTAATAACCACGCAACATGGTGGGCAGCGCAAGTTATGGCATGTTCTATCTTTCTAAACGATAGTTCTGCGTATAACATGGCTGTTAAATTCGCAAAGAACGATTTGATCGCAAAAGAAATTGAGGCTAACGGAAGCTGTCCTCGTGAAGAAGCCAGAACAAAATCCCTAAGCTATTCGGTTATGAACCTGGATGCTTTCTCATTGATTTGCCGCATGGCAATGTTGCGCGGAGAAAATTTATGGAACTATGCTTCTTTAAAAGGAGGCAGTGTTGAAAAGGCGGTTGATTATTTGTTACCCTACGTTAACGATCCTTCCATGTGGAATAAAAAACAGATACTGCCTTTCGGCGAGAAACAGCCGTCCTTCCTGGCCCTGGCTTACTTTGATTTAAATAAACCAGACTATCTAAAAGTATATATGAAAACCGGTGACACGGTAAAAAAAGAAATTTCAAAAGATCCTTTTTCACTTCTCTTGAATATAACCATGATCAGGTGACCGGGAAAAAACGCCAAACAGCGTATCAGTAAAAGCAGCGCTTCAATTTAAAAGCTACGGGATTCCTGAAACCGGAATTAAATAAAATTTTACTCGACCAATTCATCTTTAAAAAACAATCGAATTTATTTATAGTAAAAAAATAAAAAGGAATAATCATGTACGATCTTAAAGGAAAAGTTGCGTTAGTAACCGGCGGCGGCCGCGATATTGGCGGTCAGATATCTAGAAGATTAGCTGAGCAAGGCGCTTCGGTTTGTTTTAATTATTTTGACGGGCCTGAAAAAGCCGAACAGACTTTAAAGGATATACAAAACAATAACGGAAACGTTGTCGCGTTACAGGGAGATATGACTAAGCAGGCGGATATCGACTCGCTTGTAAATAAATGCCGCGATTCTTTCGGCGGTAAAATAGACATACTTGTTAACGTTGTAGGCGGGCTTGTCGGACGAAAAACCATGAACGAGATGGACGCGGATTTTTGGGATTTTGTAGTTACATTAAATCTTAAAACAGTTTTTCTTGTAACCAAAGCGGCGCTTCTTTATATGGGTGAAGGCGGCTCAATTATTAATTTTTCATCGCAAGCCGCGCGCGACGGCGGCGGCGGCGGCGCTATAGCTTATTCAACATCCAAAGGCGGTGTTTTAACTTTTACAAAAGGCCTTGCTAAAGAAGTCGGCCCCAAAGGAATCAGGGTAAATTGTATATCGCCCGGTATGATAAATACAACGTTCCATGATACATTTACAAAACCGGAAATTAGAGAAAAAGTTGCCGCGTCTACGCCATTAAAAAGAGAAGGCGAAGCGCGTGAAGTTGCCGACCTGGTTGCTTACCTGGCTTCGGGAAACTCTTCGTTCATTACCGGCGCTTCAATAGAGATAAACGGCGGAACATACTTTGTCTAAATTTTTAGAGGATAAGATGAAAATAAGTTTTATGAAATATTTTGTTGCGGTGTTTTTATTGTTGATTATAAAATCCACCGCAATCGCCCAGCAACATCCTAACCTGGTTATTAACAGGGAAGATGTTAAAGAGATTAAAGAAAATCTTGGAAAAGTTCCGTTGTTTGATAAAGTTTTTGATAAAGCCAAACAAACAATTGATGAGGCTATAAGAGAACCGATTGATGTGCCTGTTCCAAAAGATCCCGCCGGAGGTTATACTCATACAAGGCATCAGGAAAATTATAAGGAAATGTACCTTGCGGGTATAATGTATTCTGTTACCGGTGAAAAAAAATATGCCGGATTCATACGTGACATGCTTGATAAATATGCGGCTATGTATCCAACGTTGCCGCTTCATCCCGCCGCAAAAGGCGAAGCTCCCGGAAAATTATTCTGGCAGTCGTTAAATGAAACCGTCTGGTTATTTTATACCATACAAGCATATGATTGCATTTATGATTGGCTTACGCCGGAAGAACGCAAAAATTATGAGGATAATATTTTCAGGCCGATGTGCAAATTTTTTGTTGTAAATACCAGGCAGCAATTTGATTTTATCCATAATCATGGTACTTGGATGGACGCTTCGGTGGGAATGACCGGCTACGTTTTGAAAGATAAAAAACTTGTACAGCAAGCTTTGTACGGCTCCAAAATAGACAGCACCGCCGGTTATATGAAACAACTGCAAATGCTTATTTCACCGGACGGATATTATACCGAAGGCGCATATTATGCCCGTTATGCCTTGATGCCGTTTTTCCTGTTTGCAAAAGCGATTCAGAATAATCAGCCGGATATGAAAATATTCGATTATAGAAATCAGATTCTTAAAAAATTCTTATATGCTTCATTGCAGATGACATACACAAACGGAAATTTTATTCCGATAAACGACGCGTTAAAAGAGAAGAATTTCTTATCAGTGGAAATTGTGGATGCTCTGGATATTACTTATAAAGAATACGGGCACGACAATTCTCTTTTGAGCATAGCTAAACGGCAAGGCACCGTAATGCTTGATGGAGCGGGCCTTTTGGTTGCCAAAGCTCTTAAGGATCCATCCAATGTAAAAGAGTTTCAATGGAAAAGCGAAGACTTTTCAGATGGGCCAAACGGTAAATCCGGAGGCCTGGATATTTTACGTTATGGCCCTTCATCGGATGAAGAATGCCTGGTATTTAAATATACAAGCCACGGTTTATCTCACGGGCATTTTGATAAGCTGAGCTGTTTATTTTATGACGCGGGCAAAGAAATTCTTCAAGATTACGGCTCGGCGCGTTTCTTAAATATTGAACAAAAAGACGGCGGAAGATATTTGTTTGAGAACAAAACATTCGCCAAACAAACGATAGCGCATAACACAATTGTGGTGGATGAAAAATCCGATTACGACGGAAAGATGGATATATCGGAAAAATATCATCCGGATAAATTTTATTTCAGCGATAAGAACCCGGACTTTCAGGTAACGAGTGCAGTTGACACACATTCTTACAAAGGGGTAAGAATGCATCGCACTCTTGCAATGATTAATGATAAATCTTTTTCCAGACCGATTATAGTTGATATATTTTCAGTTGAATCCGATAAGGAGCACCAATACGATCTTCCTTTTTATTATATGGGACAGTTTATTTCTACCAATTTTAAATACAACGCATTTTCAACAAACCTTTCCCCGCTTGGTAAAAAGAACGGTTATCAATATCTTTGGAAAGAAGCAGTTGGAAGTATGAACGGAACCGCAAAGTTTACATGGCTGAACGATGAAAGATTTTATTCTATTGTTTCTTCGGTAGACAGCACAGATGAACTTTATATGCTGCGCATCGGTGCGAACGATCCTAACTTTAACCTAAGAAACGACCCGGCTTATATGATTCGTGCGAAGGGCAAAGATCATGTCTTTGCTTCGGTACTGGAACCGCACGGTGATTTTAACCCGAAGGACGAACAAACGGTAAATTCTTACAGCCGGGTAAAATCAATAAAAGTTTTGGCCTCAAACAGCGAGGCAACCGTAACGGAAGTTGAAATGAATAACGGACTTTTATTAAGTTTAATGGTAGCGAACAATTCGTCCGGTAAAACCGGGGAACACTCCATCGATATTAACGGAAAAGTGTACAAGTGGAAGGGTGCGGTTTACTTATTAAAAACAAATTTAAAATAGGAGAAATAATGAATATTATGAGCGATATTTATATTGAAGACGCAAATGTAGAATGGGAAAACGTAGGCGAAGGTTTAAGAAGAAAAATGCTTGGCTACGATGCAAAAATAATGATGGTAAAAGTTGAGTTTCAAAAAGGCGCGATAGGTTATGTGCATAAACATATTCATAGCCAGGTTACCTACGTGTTAAGCGGAAAATTTGAAGTACAAATCGGCGACGATAAAAAAATCTTACGAGGCGGCGATTGCTATTTTATTCCTTCGGATGTTGAACACGGTGCAATAAATCTTGAGCCGGGAATACTTATTGACGTTTTCAGTCCGATGAGAGAAGATTTTTTAAAATAAAAATTATTCGTAAAATTTTTATAATTGATTTACGCTCACTAACAACCTAAGTAAAAAGCGGTCTTATGTATATAAGACCGCTTTTCAAATTCCCGAAACCAAATTAATAAAAACAACTTCCCTCAACATCTACAATATTAGAGGCATCAAAATTATAAGAAAGCCGAACAGTATGAAAAAAATTAAAGGTTTGCGATGGTGGATTATAGGTTTAATTTCGTTGGCCACCGTAATTAATTATATTGATAGAAGCACTTTAAGCCTGATGTGGCCGAGTATATCCAAAGATCTGGGAATGAATAAGGAAGATTATGCGATTATATTGAATGTGTTTATGATTGCTTACGCCATAGGACAATTAGTTTCTGGCAGACTGTTCGATAAAGTCGGAACCCGTATCGGTTATATTATTGCCATCGGCGTTTGGGGGCTTTCGTCTTTTATGCATTCGTTTGCGCGGAGTATCATATCGTTCAGCTTTTTCAGAGTTACATTGGGATTGGGTGAAGCAGGCAACTGGCCCGGCGCAGTTAAAAGCAACGCAGAATGGTTCCCGATAAAAGAGCGTGCTGTTGCTCAGGGAATGTTTAATGCGGGCGCGTCAATCGGTTCGGTAATAGCCCCGCCGCTTATCGCAACTTTGTGGGCAGCGTTCGGATGGAAAATTACTTTTATGATTGTCGGTTCCTTCGGAATGATTTGGTTAATCCCGTGGCTTATAATAAACAAAAAACTTCCCGCGCAACATCCGTGGATCTCCGAAGAGGAAAGGCAATATATCCTTAACGGTCAAAGTGATATTGATAAAAAAAATCCCGGTAGAAAAGCTTTAAGCATAAAAGAAATTTTATCGCACAAAGAATCGTGGGCGGTTGTAGTGGGCAGATTTTTTATGGAACCTATCTGGTGGCTCTTTGTTGGCTGGATGCCTATTTATCTTGCCGAAGTATACGGATTCAATGTAAAAGAGATAGGCTATTTTGCGTGGGTGCCATATGTAGGCGCGGCTGTCGGTAGCATTTACGGCGGTTATTTCGCAGGCAGATTAATGTCGAAAGGTCACAGTTTAAACAACGCGAGAAAGACTGCGATAGTACTTGGCTCGGCTATAATGTTTCTCGGTTTGATAGCCACAATTTTATTTGCTGATACGGCTTTAAAATTTGTCATAATAGTAGCCGTTGTGCTGTTCGGTTTTCAAATTACAATCGGCAACGTACAAACAATACCGAGCGATTTATTCAGCGGAAAATCTGTAGGAAGTCTGGCAGGCCTGGGCGGTTCGGTAGGAGTTTTTTCCGTTATCATTATGAATTTCCTTGTCCCTGTAATTTCAAAAATATCTTATATTCCAATCTTTATTATGATTGCCGTTTTTGTACCGCTTGGCGTAGTCGCAATTTATTTGTTTGCCAAGAACATCGGCCCGGTTGAAAAATCATGATCGCTTGGCTTGTTAATAAAAATTTTTATTATAAAATGATGTCATAAAACTGTCGGGAAAATTTAATGGGTCGAGCAACAAAAATTATAACAACACTATTTTTCTTTTCTGTTTTGTTTTTCTGC
>DAIERC010000471.1 GCA_027347125.1 Ignavibacteriales bacterium | reverse complement strand
TTGTAAACCAACGTCTTAAGTTAATTCACTTATCCGCAAACACTGTGGGTATAAATATTATTAATTGAAACTAAATCCGCGCAAAAACTCTTCAACACTAAGTCTCTTTTTACCTTCTAGTTGAAGTTCTACAATTTCGAGAGCCTTGCTCCCGCAACTTATAACTAAACTTTTTTTAGTAATTTCTATTTTTCCCGGGACCAAAAAATCCGAATCAACAACATTCGCTTTATAAATTTTAATTATCTTTTTATTAAAAGTAAAAAATGCTCCGGGTGATGGTGAAAGACCCTTTATTAAATTCTTGATGTCGGCAGCAGGTTTTCGCCAATCAATTTCAGTTATCTCTTTAGTTATTTTGGGAGCCGGTGAAGCTAATGCGTCATTTTGAGGAAGCATGTTATAATTTCCTGACTCAATTAGGTCTACAGTCCTCAGAACTACTTCTGCCCCCATACTGCTAAGTTTATCATGTAGTGTACCGAAATCGTCGCTATCTTCAATAACTATTTTTTCCTGGATATAGACGTTACCGGTATCAACTTTATTTTCCAGGGCAAATGTTGTAACACCTGTTTCTTTTTCTCCGTTTATAATTGCCCACTGAATCGGGGCGGCCCCTCTATATTTGGGAAGCAGAGAAGCATGAAGATTAAACGAACCTTTTACCGGTAAAGTAAAAACTTCCCTGGGAAGGATTCTAAATGCCACAACAACAAAAAGATCGGCGTTATTTTTTTTTAACCCGGAAATAAATTCTTCATCTTTAAGTTTTTGTGGTTGAAGAACCGGGATATTATTATCCAGCGCAAATTGTTTTACAGGTGTAAAAGTTATTTTCTGTCCCCTTCCCCTTTCTTTGTCGGGGGTGGTAACAACCGCAACAACTTCGTGCTTACTTTCTAGTAATTTCTTTAAAGAAGGAATTGCGAAATCCGGGGTGCCCATAAAAACAATTTTCATTTTAATCCGCACTTATTGCATTTGATAATCTACATCTTCGGTTACAGGGTACTGGAATTCTATTTTGCGCATTTTAATTTTTATTATGTCTTTCTTAACTTTTTTCTTCAAATCGTCGCTGATAAGATCCGTAAATAAAATACCTTGAAGATGATCATATTCATGCTGAACAACTCTTGCAAGTAAATCATCTGCTTTCAATGTAATTTCCTTGAGGTCAGTATCGTTATATGTTAACGTAATCGATTCGGGACGTTCAACATCGGCTCTAATATCCGGTATGCTCAAACAACCCTCCTCAAAAACCGATACGTCTTCCGATCTGCTGATGATTTTAGGGTTAATCAAAACTAGCGGTTTAAATTCTTCACAATCTTCTACACCTGAAATATCAACAACAATAATAGATTTATCGGAACCCACCTGGTTGGCTGCCAACCCTATACCGCTAGCGTTCCTCATAGTGTCAAACATATTTTTAATTAATTCTATGGTTTTCATATCAACTTCAGTAACCCTGGTTGCCTTCTTTCTTAAGATTTTATCGCCTATTAAAGTTATAGGTAATAGTGTCATATTTTCTCCTGGCATATTGTTGTAATCAATCCCTTAATAAGTGTCCGTTAATAAAAGAGTTAGCATTCGTTATGGACAAAGATAAATAAAAGGTATTGAAGAATAAAGGCATGTATTGTTTTGATCACAGTTATTAAGCGGTAATAATTAGAGAGGAAATCCGATATTCAGTTGTATTACGGCGCTAAAACCACCGGCAGTTATAAAATTAGTCATTACCTCTTTTGAGGTTTCAGATATTGCAAGTTCGGTACCGTCGTCAAGTCGCATTTTATCGATCCTAAAAGCGGAATAACCGGCGGCTCCTTCCAGGCTGATATATCTGCCGGCTAATTGTAAAATAAAACCGGTAGCAATTGAGTAGCCTATTGTAGATTTCTCACTATTAAATTGCAACAGAGTTGTGGATGGGCCGGGAGAGTTCCTGGTATTGGTAAACGAAGCGGAATTGTAAAGTACAGCAGCGTCTACCACCTTCCAGCTTAAAGCTTCCGTAATTGCCGTACCCAGGTCAATGCCCACTCCCCAATTTTTCATTTCAACTTCATATATTGCGGATGAGCTGCCGTTTGTAACGTTAATTGAAGCTGATTTTTTTTCGGATAGGAACTGGTAAAAACCTTTTGTTGTAAGTATGAACCCTTGAAAATCAGCGCGGAAAAAATTTACGCCCACCCGGTATCCCTGAGCTTTGCCGAATTCGGACATCGGCGAGGATAAAGAATCTTTGTTGGCTGCATTGAACGCTTTTACGTAATTATTTAATCCTTTGGGATCGTATTTCTGGTACGTATAGCCGCCGTACCCGCCCACAAACCCCAAACATCCGAACCCAAAAGATTGAGCATTCACGCTGGCGAACGGCAGCATCAGCACTATTATCAACACAAAAATTATTACTTTAGTTATGTGCATTTATTCTTCTATTTCATTAGTGCGTTTAACTTAACAATAAAATAAGTAAAAAGAAATTAGACCGGTAAACGAAATATACATGACAGAATGCCGGCGGCAGCTAAAACAATTATCTTTTTACTTTGTGCATTTTAATATTTTTGTTAAATTTAACTCGATTATTTTTATATAGTGCGAGCGTAACTCAGTTGGTAGAGTGTCAGCTTCCCAAGCTGAATGTCGCGGGTTCGATCCCCGTCGCTCGCTCAAGAATAAAGCGTATCATAATTTTGCCGGAAGATTATATCGTTTAGCTCAAAATATTTTTAATTTTTTATTTGTGTTTTTTTCAAAAATGTTTCATATTAGTGCTCTAAATTTTAGAAATTGTTTTTAACTCTATTGTCGTAGAGTATGTAATGAAAAATTTTGGGGGCTTAGCTCAGTTGGTTTAGAGCATCTGCCTTACAAGCAGAGGGTCGTAGGTTCGAATCCTTCAGCCCCCACTGGTAAAAAAAAGACCGCAATTTAAGCGGTCCTTTTTATTTTAAAGCATTACGCGATAATTTTATTTTAAGGGGATACGCTGCAATGCGTCTCCTACAATTTAATGAAATACCGGCTCAATATACTTTTGAATTTCGAATGAATCATTCCGAGTATGAGTATTATTTTTAAGGAAGTATTCAATCTCGAAAAGGAACCATTGCCCGGATAGTTTATTCTTCGATGCGATGGTTAACAGCCACTGTACTTCATACAGATGCAGTGCGACGTCTGAAAAGGCAAGCCGGATGGCATCTTTTATAAAAGCCTCGGCAATTTCACGGTTGGAAAATTCCGGGGGCCCTTCGATAATATATTCATGCTCTTTTATTTCCTCGATGGACTGATCAACA
>DAIERC010000461.1 GCA_027347125.1 Ignavibacteriales bacterium | reverse complement strand
ACGGTTATTGAAGTTGGGATTGATATTCCCGACGCAAATATAATTTTAATAAACGATGCTCACAGGTTCGGGCTGTCGCAGCTTCATCAATTGCGGGGGCGCGTAGGCCGCGGCAACAAGCAGGCGTACTGCATTCTTGTTACGAAGGATGAATTTGTTGCGGCAAATAATAAATTCAACCATGAAATAGAATATATGTCCTCATCGCAGATGGATAAATACAAAACAGCCATAAGGCTGCAGACGATGGTAAAATATCTTGACGGATTTAAAATTGCCGAAGTTGATTTAAAGTTAAGGGGCCCGGGAGATATATTCGGTACGCAACAAAGCGGATTCCCCGAACTGAAACATATAGACATAACAAAAGACGTAGATATTATTTTAAAAGCCAAGCAGGCAGCTTTTAACTTAATTGAAAAAGATCCTCACCTAAAATCCGAACCGGACCAGGTAATAAGGAAAAATCTTATTGCTCACTACTCAAACAATCTTCAATACGCTAAGATTGCCTGAAAATATTTTTAAAGTTCTTGCCTCAACCAAATTATTTTAATTTTTTTTTCCCAAAGCGTCCAAGAATATTTGATTAATAAATTTTTTTTGTTATAAATTTGACGTGCAAAAAATTTTTTGTTTGTCAATTCAGGTTTTAAAGACGAAAAAATATTTTCAGACAAGAAATTAATTCAAAAAAAATTTTTATAGTGACTAAAAAATCTTGACTTAGAAATTTTATTAGTTATATTTGCTAAAAAAAAAAATTAAAGGAGAAAATATTTTATCCTCTTTGTTCAATGTTAGATTGAACGTTGCATTAACCTTTAATGTCAAACCTGAAAGCCAGACTTTCCCCGAAGAAGTATCCCCAAATTTGAACTTAGCCTCCGCTAACGCTGAAAAAGCGGTAGACACTTACGCAGAATGGGATACTTGGGATACCATTAATGCAGTTAAAGAAGCGATTGAATGTTTTCACGACGTTACATTGGTGGAAGCCGACCTGTCGGCCTTCACAAAACTGAAAGAAATTAATCCGGACATCGTTTTTAACATTGCCGAAGGTTTCAGCGGCGTTAGCAGGGAAGCACAAATACCTGCCATCCTGGAAATGCTTCAGATACCTTATACGGGTTCCGACGCTTTAACCCTGGCAACTTGTCTTGATAAGGCGCGTACAAAAGAAATTTTGTCTTACTACAAAATTCCGAACGCAAAGTTTATCATCGCATACAACTTAGATCTTGTTAGAAACAACGATCTAAAATTTCCATTGATTGTAAAACCAATATCGGAAGGTTCCAGCAAAGGTATTTTCTCTTCTTCGTTTGTTAAAGACCAAACGGAGCTTACGAAGGAAGTAGAGAGAATATTGGATGAATACAATCAACCGGCTTTAATAGAAGAGTTTTTACCCGGCCGAGAATTTACTGTTGCGGTTTTGGGTAACGGAAGCGAGGCGGAGGTTCTGCCCATCGTTGAAATAAATTACAACGACTTCCCGAAGGATTTTATTCCGATTTATTCTTATGAAGCCAAATGGATATTAGACACAAAAGAAAATCCTCTAGATGTCTTTTCATGCCCGGCAAATATTTCCGGCGAGCTTGAAGAGAAAATTAAAGATATCTCTTTGCGCACGTTTAATACGCTGCGCTGTAGGGATTGGAGCAGAATAGACATAAGACTGGATGAAAAAGGTGAGCCCAACATAATTGAAATTAATCCTCTTCCGGGAATTCTTCCGAATCCCGAAGAGAATTCATGCTTTCCCAAGGCGGCTCGCACCGGTGGTCTAAACTATAGCGATATGATAAACAAAGTTCTTTACGTTGCCGCAAAAAGACAAAAGTTAATATGAAGATTAATGCAAAAATTTTAATCTGTTATAATTCTCCGGCAAGCATATTCTCCATTTACAACGGTAAACCCGCCACGGAAGGGCTATCCTCTAACGACTTATCGGAAACAGGCTTCACTAAGGAAATAAAATTTATCGAAAAAGCTCTGGAAGAAAATTTTGATAACGTGAATTCAATTGCCATAAATAGGGACGTAAAAAGAACCATCGGTTTAATTAATAAATACTCACCCGATATCATTTTCAATTTTGTAGAATCTGTTGAAGGAATCGCTTCTTTCGAATATTGTATGGCGGGAATTTACCCGCTTCTGGATTTAGAGTACACCGGAAACGTCCCAACGTGTTTAGGGAATTGCCTAAATAAAGAGCGTACAAAAAATATTTTGCGCTCGGCGGGTATAAAAACTCCGGCTTCTCAAATAGTAAGGGCCAGCCGCATACTGTATGAAAAAGAGTTTGGGCTTAACTACCCTGTAATACTTAAACTTCTTAATGAAGACGCCAGCATTGGTATTTCCGAGTTTTCTGTTGTTCATAATTTCAAAGCATTAAGAAAACAACTGAACTTTCTTCAGAAAACGTATATGCAGGATGTAATTATAGAAGAATACATAGATGGTCGTGAACTTAACGTTGCAATATTAGGCAACATGCCGCTTCCTATTTCGGAAATCAAATTTTCCGGTCTACCTTCAGGGTTGCCCCAAATTGTAACATACGACGGCAAGTGGATGGAAAATAGTATCTATTATAATAACACTGTTCCTGCTTGCCCGGCAAAGTTAAATAAGCAATTAAAGAAAAAAGTTGAGGATACGGCTTTGCTGGCTTTCAACGCGATGTCGTGCAGAGATTATGCACGTGTGGATATAAGAGTGAGTAAAGAAGGAATTCCTTTTGTCATTGAAGTTAATCCTAATCCAGATATATCAACAGACTCGGGTTTTGCTAGAGCCGCCGCCGCCGCGGGTTTATCGTATACCGGGTTATTAAAAAAAATTGCCGGTTTCGCATTAACAAGGAAACAAAATGATTCGGAAGCTAAAGCCGGCTGACGCCGGGCCGATAGAAAAGATTTTAAAAAAAATACCATCGTTTAACGATAATGAAGTTGACGTTGCAATGGAGCTGGTAAATATAGCGGCTTTAAATCCTTCACAAACGGATTACAATATTTTTGTTTATGAAAACGAAGAAAAAATTTTGGGTTACCATTGCACGGGCAAACGACCGCTGACCGACGCTGTTTACGATCTGTACTGGATAGTTGCCGATCCGGATTCGGAAGTAAAAGGTATAGGCCGAAGTTTGCTTGAGCATTCAGAAAATTTTATTAAAGAAAATAACGGGAGATGGTTTTTAGCCGAGACATCTTCAAAAGAAAGTTATACCAAGACAAGAAATTTTTATTTAAGAAATAATTTTACGATTGTTTCCCAAATTAATGATTTTTATTCGGTTGGAGACCACTTGATCATATTCGGGAAGTATTTACAATAAAAACAAACAGAGGCTAAGTCATGGAACTGTGGCAACAAATGATCAGAGACAGTGTTCATACTGTTGATCAGCTTGTAGAAAAATTCAATTTAGATAAAAAAGTTGCGGAAGACCTGGATGAATTTTTTCAAGCGCGAATTAATCCATATTACTTAAGTTTGATCAGATATCCGGGTGATCCTATCTGGCGCCAGTGCGTTCCGGATCAGGCCGAACTTGAGGATTTTGATAGCGAGGAAGATCCGTTAATGGAAGACGCGATGAGCCCTGTTCCAAACATTACCCACCGCTACCCTGACAGAGCCCTCTTTCTTGTTACCAGCCAGTGCGGTTTGTATTGCCGTTTTTGCACACGCAAAAGGAAGGTTGGCGATTACGAAAAAATCTCGATGAAAGGCCTTGAAAGCGCTTTCAAATATCTTGAAAAGCATACCGAGATTAGAGACGTAATTATGTCCGGCGGCGATCCGTTAATGTTAACCGATACAATGCTTGAGAAAATAATCCAACGACTTCGCTCAATTCCGCACATCGAAATTATCCGGATTGGATCAAAAATGCCGTGTGTACTGCCGCAGCGTATTACGCCGCAGCTTTGCGATATGTTAAAGAAATATCATCCTATTTATTTAAATACACACTTCAATCATCCGTGGGAAATAACGCCCGAAAGTTCCAGGGCGTGCCAGATGCTTGCCGACGCGGGCGTTCCGGTAGGAAACCAGATGGTTTTGATGAAAGACGTTAATGATGACCCGGCAACTGTAAAAGAGTTGATGCAAAAATTATTAAGGATAAGAGTTCGCCCGTATTACATGTATATGGCTGATGAAACCAAGGGAGCAAACCACTTCCGCACTTCAATTGAAACGGGGCTTAATATTGTGGAAAACCTGCGCGGGCATACCAGCGGCCTTGCCATCCCTCATTTTGTAATTGATGCGCCCGGTGGCGGCGGAAAAATTCCACTTCTTCCTAATTATGTTGTTCATTACGATGAAGAAAAAATTATTCTCAGAAATTATCAGAATAAAATATTTTCATATAAAAATTATCACGACAAGAACAACCCGCCGAAGAAGAACGGCAAAAACAGCAAGGGTAATAAAAACGGTAAGACGAAAGTTAAAGAGCTGGAGTTTACAAGGTTTGAATTGCCGGAACTTGAAGAAATAGAAAATTAATTCTTATTGTAATTATCTGAAAAAGAGGGATTTGAGAAATCAAATCCCTCTTTAATTTTATCCTAGAATTTTCAGCATGTCTTTTTCCAAACTTTCTTTCGGTGACTCAATAATTCTTCCCAGCTCTTTTCCGCCGCGGTAAAAAATGATTGTAGGTACTAACTCGATGTTCAAGTTTTTTGTTTCATCGCCTCTTCCCATTTTATCCCTTCCTACGGCTATTATTTTTACATCATCCGACGGATATTTTAAATAGTCCAATATTCTAAAAAGCCTCGGTACTTCCCTTCTGCTGTCGCTGCACCAGGTTCCCATTACAACTTTAATGTCTACGTTTTTAATTTTATCGGTCAGCTTATTTGCGGTTGTAGAATCAATGTTGTAAACGTCGTACATCGAATTGAACCACCATGAATATGTTGTATCTTTAAAAGTTTCCCTGTTGCAATACCCCAGTAACATGGGCGTTGAAGAAAGCGGATCTTTTACAACGGTATCTTTTTCGGTTGTATATGCCGAATCGGGAGTTTGAGCCATACCAATAACCGAAAAAACAATTGCGATAGAAAAAAACAAAATTGTTCTCATAGTAAATCCTTATTGTTAAGAGAATTTTTTCTTAGATCTATTCCCCATAATAATTTATTGCGCAAAGTTTCAAAATAACTTGATAATGAAGTGTGAACCAGCTTAAGCGGTGTTTCACATTTTCTTATATTCAATTCCAGCGGCGGCAGAAAAGCAAACACGCGCTGTCCGTCGCAGTTTACATGAATTTCTTTATGCATCGACTGTGCCCTTATTGTAATTGTTTGGCTGCCCGGCAAAACCAGGGGGCGCACGGTTAAACTATGCGGAGAAATTGGGGACAAGGTTATTACATCTGTTTTGGGGCTGACAATTGGCCCGCCGGTAGAAATTGAATACCCGGTAGAGCCTGTTGGCGTAGCTATTATTAATCCATCGGCGGCAAAAGTGGTAACATATTCGCCGTCAACTTCAATAGTCAGTTCAATCATTTTGGGCCAGCCGCCTTTATCTATTACAAAATCGTTTATAGCGAAAAGCTTTTCAACTTTGTGCCCGCAGCAGTCGCTTTCAATTACCATCCTTTTATCTATTTTGTAACGGCCTTTTTTTATTTCATCAATAAAAATATCCATCTGGTTGATATTCGCTTCGGCAAGAAAGCCAAGCTTACCAAGGTTTACGCCAAGCACGGGTTTATCGTACGAGTGCGCTTTATAAGATGTTGCCAGCATTGTGCCGTCGCCACCGATAGAAATTATTATATCTGATTTTTTACATAGACTGTCATCGTTTACAAATAAATCTTTTCTAACTTTTTCAAGAAGCATAGATCTCTTCTCAAGAAGTGAATCGCTTATAAGAAAATTTAGTTCGTTTTCTTTAAGTTTTAATATAAGCGCCGAC
>DAIERC010000455.1 GCA_027347125.1 Ignavibacteriales bacterium | reverse complement strand
CGACGGCTCGTCTTTCCTGAGCGGCTTTACGGATGGAAGAGGAAAAGTTTTGGTATTTAACACCGCACCCGTTTTAGCGTGGGGAACATTTCCGCTTAAATCTATTTTTGCACCGCTGTTATATAAATCGGTTTATTATTTAGCGTCTCAAAGCAATGGCGACAATCAACTTATAGCGGGAAGCAGGGCAATTGTAAATTTGGAAAATAATATTTCGCCCCAAATAAAAATTGTAAGGCCGGATAAAACTGAAGACTTTATAAACATGCAGAATCAAACTAATATGAAATTTATGGAATATGATAAGACCACTTTAGCGGGTAATTATAAAATATATTCCGGTAATAATATTATCAAAGAGTTTTCGGTTAATCCCGATCCAGCCGAATCAGTAATGAAATATTTGACGATAGGCGATTTTGAAAATTACCTGAAAAAAATAAACTTCAAAGGCAAGTTTATAAACGTAAGTAAAAACGAAGACCCTGCAAAAGTAATTATGCAATCAAGATTCGGATCCGAGTTATGGCAATATTTCTTAGCGATGGCTTTAATATTAGCTTTAATAGAAATGGCCGTTGCCAGGAACGCAAAGAAAGAATTGATAAATGAAAGCTGAAAATGACGAGGAGTAATTTTAATGCGGGCTTTTCGCGTTATACATTTGACTTTATTAGCTATATTTAAATAAAATTTTTTTTATTAAATAATCGAGAGAAAAATTCTTAAAGAAAAAATGATAGAATTACCGAAAAAGACAATAGAAAGAGCGATACTTGTAGCGTTAAACACTAAAGAATTAAGCAGGGAATTAGTTGAAGAGCATCTTGCGGAACTTGAAGAACTGGCTTTAACAGCAGGTGCGGAAACTATTCTTAAAATTATTCAAGATCGTTATTCAATTGATCCTGCTTATTATATCGGAAAAGGAAAAGCCGAGGAACTTGTCTCACTTGCCGAGTTAAATGAAATTGACCTGGTAATTTTTGATGATGATCTGTCGCCGATTCAACTAAGAAATCTTGAAAGATTAGTTAATAAAAAAATTGTGGATAGGAGCGGATTGATTCTGGATATTTTTCCTTCACGCGCAAAAACGAAAGAAGCAAAAACCCAGGTTGAACTTGCACAACTTCAATATTTGCTTCCAAGATTAACCAGGGCGTGGACACACTTATCAAAACAGTACGGAGGCATAGGTACAAAGGGCCCCGGCGAAACGCAAATTGAAACCGACAGAAGAATAATAAGAACAAGAATAAGTGTTTTAAAAGAAAAGCTGGAACAAATAGAGTCGCAGCGTACAACTCAAAGTAGCGGAAGAAAAGATATTATAAAAATTTCGCTTGTGGGCTATACCAACGCGGGCAAATCAACTTTATTCAATCTTCTTACCAGCGCAAATGTTTTTGCTGAAGATAAACTTTTTGCTACCCTGGATTCTACCACCCGTTCGTTTGATCTTGGGAAAAGACAAAAAATTCTCTTAAGCGATACGGTTGGTTTTATAAGAAAACTTCCGCATCATCTTGTCGCTTCATTTAAAAGCACGCTTAACGAAGTAAGAGACGCCGATATCATTCTTCACGTTATCGACGTTTCGCACCCATTTTTTGAAGATCATGTTAATGTGGTTGAACAGACTTTAAAAGACTTAAAGTGCGATACTAAAACTCAAATAAAGGTTTTTAATAAAATTGACGCGGTTGACGATAGAAATAAAATTCATTATGTGCATAGCAAATACGAAAACAGCATAGTAATTTCGGCCCAGCGGGGTATAAATATTTCACGGCTTAAGGAAAGGCTTATAAAAATTACGGAAGAAAATTTTGTTGAAGAGAAAATAGTTCTTAAACTTGCCGATACAAAAAAAGCTGCTAAAATTCATACTCTTGCTGAAGTAATTTCAACCAGGTATGATGAAATAAGTATTTATATTGTTTACCGTACAAACAAAGAAAATTCCGAAAAAATTAAAAAGATGATTTATGAAGAATAAAATACTGCTTATAGACGGAACAACCCTTTCACTTGAAAAAATAGAAACCTTCCTGAAGGAAAATCCTACTATTGTAATTTCAGAAAATTCAAAAAAGAAAATTAAAAAATCGCGGGACCTTGTTGAAAAATGGGTGGCAAGCGACGAAAGCATATACGGCGTTACAACAGGGTTCGGGGAATTCTCCAATGTTAAAATATCAAATTCGGATATAAAAAAATTACAGGAGAATTTGATTCTCAGTCATGCCGTAGGTTGCGGAGATAATCTTCCGCCGATGATTGTAAAAATAATGATGCTGTTAAGAGTAAACGCGCTGGCGCGGGGTTATTCGGGTATCCGATTCGAAACGCTTCAACTTCTTATCGATATGATGAGGTATAATATAATTCCGGTTGTACCGTCTCAGGGTTCCGTGGGTTCTAGCGGCGATCTAGTTCAGCTTGCTCATTTGGTACTTTCTATGATCGGGAAAGGGAAGGCGCAAATTGTAAAAGATGTTACGAGCGAAAACGCGGGCGAATCAAAAATTATATCTTCTCAATCGGCGTTAAAAAAATACGGATTAAATCCTGTTCAACTTGAAGCGAAAGAAGGATTGGCCTTAATTAATGGCACGCAGATGATGACGGCGTTCGCATCTTATATTTCCATTCGCGCAAAGAAACTTAACAAGATTGCGGACATTGGCGCCGCCTTAACTCATGAAGCGTTGCGTTCAACCGATAAAGCTTTTGATCCTAAAATTCACCAGTTGCGTCCATTTCCCGGACAGATAACAACGGCAAAAAATATTTTGTCGCTTATTAAAGAAAGTAAAATTAGAAAATCACATATCGTAGGTGATTTAAGGGTGCAGGACGCATATTCAATTAGATGCGTTCCGCAAATACACGGGGCTTCTCGCGATGCGATTGATTATGTTGTTTCAAGAGTGCGAATTGAAATTAATTCTGTTAATGATAATCCCATCATTTTTCCTGAAACAAAAGAGCATATTGAGGGCGGTAACTTCCACGGCCAATCTATGGCGCTCGCAATGGATTTTATGGGAATCGCATTATCGGAACTTGCCAACGTTGCCGAGCGCAGAGTTGAACGAATGGTTAACGGTGCGTTAAGTGGGCTGCCCAGGTTTCTTGCTAACAACGGCGGATTAAACTCCGGTTTAATGATTGCGCAGTACACAGCCGCGAGCCTGGTTTCCGAGAATAAAGTGCTTGCACATCCCGCCAGTGTTGATTCAATACCAACGTCGGCTAACCAGGAAGATCATAATTCGATGGGCTCAATTGCAGCGCAGAAATGTTATAGGATATTAAAAAATCTTGAGAATGTTCTGGCTATAGAATTAATGACCGCAGCGCAGGCGCTTGAATTTCTAAAGCCGCTGAAACCTGGCATCGGCACTTCAATTGCATATAATGAAATTAGGAAAGCCGTAAAGCCTTTGAAAAACGACCGGCTTCTTTACGAAGATGTGAAAAAGGTTGCAAAATTAATTAAAGAAGATATTATTCTTAACGCTGTAGAAAAAAAGATTAAAATTAGTTAATCTTTTAATTATTGAAATACGCAAAATGGAAAAATTAAAAAGGGAGCTTTGCTCCCTAATATTACTTTAAAAGAAGCATCTTCCTTACAGCCGAATAATTACCCGCGACAATATGATAGAAATAAATTCCACTCGATAATTTGTTTGCGTTAAAAGTTATGTTATAATTTCCTGTTTGCTGTTGCCTGTTTACCAGGTCCGCAACTTCACGCCCGGTTACATCATATACTTTTATCGAAACAAATGACTCTTTGGGAATTTGGTAGTTTATTTCCGTCGACGGGTTAAATGGGTTGGGATAATTCTGGAATAATGAATATTGAGCTGGTAACTTTTGTTCGCCGCTAACGGAATTTATTATCCCGATTGTAAAGGGGGATTGTGTTATACCGAGAATAGAAAAATTATTTTTATCAACAACTTGAATCATACAATTGGAAGAAGAAACGCTTGGTATTTTCCACCTGTAAATGCCGAATTTTGCATCAACCTTATCTTGAGCAAGCAACCATGATGAACCGCCGTTTGTCGAATAACCGATCATAACCTGATCTACCAGTTGGCTTTTCCATTTGATTTCCGCAATACTGTCCGCAATAAAAACTTCACCGCCGCTTGGATAAATCAGATTAATAGAAGGCTGCGCACCCGGAGGGTATATTTCTATTTTATTTATATTAAACCCCGAAGAGTTGATGAATAATTTTAACTTGTGTACCCCTGCGCTTAAATTTAAATTATTGGATGTAACGGTTGTCCAATTTTGCCAGCCTGAAGTACCGGGTACCGATATTGTTCCGGTTACATCGGCGTCATCAATTTCAAAATGCAAAGAACCACCGGCAGAACCTGACGACACCCGTACCCCTATCCGGTAAGCTCCGCCGTCACTTACATTAATTGTATACAGCAGCCATTCGCCGTTTTGCGTCCAGCCAACATCAAAGCCGTTTCCGGTGTCAGAGCATGTTTCAATATCTACTGCTTCGAAAGGGCGATATTGTCCGCCTAAGTTTTGAGGATCCGTATCGTTGTATGCTTTCCCTTGTCCGCCGAGATCATAATTTTCTGCTTCAATTG
>DAIERC010000454.1 GCA_027347125.1 Ignavibacteriales bacterium | reverse complement strand
AAATTGAAGGCGGAAAGGAAGTTGTAGAATCCGAACTGCCTGCCGTAATTACAGCTCAAAAAGGATTAAATGAACCGAGATATGCTTCTCTAAAAGGCATTATGGCCGCAAAGAAAAAAGTAATAGAGGAAAAACCGGCAGCGCCCGCGGAACTTTTAACCGAGGTAATCAAAATGAAAAGGCCGCCCGCAAAACAGCCTGGAAGAATTCTTGGAACCGATAGTTCGGTTGTTCCGGAACTAGTAAAACTTTTAAGAGAAGAAGCAAAAGTCATTTAATAAGGAATTAAAACATTATGGCAAATAAAATTTTAGGTATTTTAGAACAACGAGAAGGTAAGCTAAAAAGAGCTTCTCTTGAAGTACTAAATGTTATTTCAAATTTGGCTTCGAATTTAAACCTGCAGTTAGAAGCGGTTGTTATCGGTAACGAAGTTGAAAATATAAACGAGGCAGGCAAATTCGGAGTAAACAAAGTTATTCATTTTAAAAACGCACAGCTTGAAAATTATTCATCCTCAGCATACGCCAAAATAGTAACTGATTATGCGAACGAAACAGAAGCCGAATATCTCGTTTTTTCGGCAACATCTTTTGGAAAAGATTTGGCCCCGCGAGTGGCGGCTAGATTAAACGCCGGCGTTGTTGCCGATTGTGTTGAGTTGAATTCTGCATCGGGCGAAATTATTGCGACGAGACCTGTATACGCTGGTAAAGCCTTAATCGAAGTAAAACTGAAAAGTCAAGTAAAAGTTATTTCAATAAGGCCTAATGTATTTAAAGCTGTTCAATCTGAAAATGGTGGTAATACTGAAGTAATTGTTAACGAGGTTGCCGCTCCCGATCTGAAAACAAAAGTAATTGAATTTAAAAAATCAGAAGGTAAAATTGATGTAGCCGAAGCTGATATAATCGTATCCGGAGGAAGAGGATTAAAAGGACCGGAGAATTTTCACCTTGTGGAAGAATTGGCCGAAGCTTTAGGTGCGGCAGTTGGCTCTTCAAGAGCAGCGGTTGACGCCGGATGGAGGCCACACAGAGAACAAGTTGGTCAAACCGGTAAAACAGTTTCCCCTTCTTTATATGTTGCGTGCGGTATTTCAGGTGCAATTCAACACCTTGCAGGTATGTCTTCTTCCAAATATATTGTGGCTATAAATAAAGATAAAGATGCGCCGATATTTGGAGTGGCTGATTACGGCATTGCGGGCGATCTGTTTGAAATATTACCGGCACTTACCGAAGAAATTAAAAGGATAAAATCATAAAACAGGGAGAAATTGTTTGCAAAAAGTTCAATGCGAAATATTAGGTTTATCGTCCAGCCCGTCTACAGGGGGGGCCTACGCGATATTGTTAAAAGAAGTTAGCGGCACAAGACGTTTACCAATAATCATAGGTGCTTTTGAAGCTCAAGCAATTGCTCTTGAGATTGAAGGTATTAAACCTCCCCGACCGTTAACTCATGATCTTTTGAAAAACATTATAGATAATCTAGGCGCCGTTATTATTGAGGTAATTGTGGATGAATTAAAAGAAAATACCTTTTATGCAAAAATTATTCTTGATATATCCGCAATTACCAATGAAATAGACAGCAGACCCAGCGACGCAATTGCCCTTGCGGTTAGAGCCCAGGCGCCTATTTATGTTGCCGAATCAGTAATGCAAGCTGCTGCTTTTATTCCTTCGGAAGAAACCGAAAAAAACACCGATGAAAAACCTATTGACTTTGAAGAAGAAAATGTTCCAAAGACCAAAGAAGCAAAGCTTGCAGCACTACAGAATATGCTTAGGGAAGCAATTGATGCCGAAGAATATGAAAGAGCGGCAAAATTAAGGGATGATATTCAAAGGCTTACTAATAATAACTAAGCCCCTTACAAATAATTAAACATAGCTTCTTACACTTGAACTTGAACATATATTTATTCTCTACTTGTTAGGTGAGAAAGATGTGCTCAAGTTCGGGCGTTAAACTAAGTTTAAGTTCATAAAG
>DAIERC010000452.1 GCA_027347125.1 Ignavibacteriales bacterium | reverse complement strand
CTATAATACCGTTAAGCGGCGTAAAAAATTCGTGTGGAAGCGCGAAAGAAATGCTTCCTCTTAAATCATTAAGTTTTTTTTCAGTCTTCTCCAGCAATTGTGAGTATTTAGTTAATGTGATTATTGCAATTTTCTGAACTTCCTGATTGGAGAAAGGTTTTGCAATGTAATAATTTAGTTCATTATTTGAAGTGAATACATTTTCTCTGGGCTTGCCTTTTTCTACTAGATAAATAAAAGGTATGATCGAAGTAAAAGATTGCTCTCTGAATTTTAATAACAGGTTGCCTTCATCCTGTTCAAATAATTTTGTATTACAGATAATTAATACAGGCAGGGCTTTTAATGCGAGTTCAAAAGCTTTGGATGAACTTTCCGCTATGTCTATTGAATAGTCTTCAAAATTTATAGCAGATAGTATTTGTTTAATAACCGCGTCGTCGTTTTCTATTAAGAGAATATTCTTCATAGATTAGATAAGCTCTTGGCAGCAATCCATATTTATGATAATTTAAAGTTACTATATTTAAATCATTTTCAAAACCAAAACATTTTAATATTAAAAATTTTGTGTGGGTAGTAATAAAACTACCTATTCTTAGTTTTGTAAAAACACGTAATTTTAGTATAATTTACTAACGAAAAATTGAAATAAAACGATAATTGCAATTTTTGAAAGAATTTCTCAAAGAGAGTATTTTATTAATTAACTGGAGTATGCATGTACAAATTCTTGGGAACTTATAATGTAGTACCATCGTTACCGAAAAATTTAGAAAAGTTAAGAGAAGTAGCTTATAATTTACATTGGAGCTGGAACCCGGATTCGAGAGAACTTTTTAGACGATTATCTATGGAATTATGGGAAGATACGAACCACAACCCGGTTATGATGCTTGGTAAGATAAGTCAAGAGCGTTTACACGAAGTATCACATGATGACGGATTTATTTCTCACTTGAACAGAGTGCACGCAAACCTTAAAGAATATTTACATGAAAAAACATGGTTCCAAAAAAATTCTAACTACCCCGACAATTTTAACGTAGTTTATTTCTCGGCCGAATTTGGACTTACCGAATGTCTTCAAACTTATTCCGGCGGGCTCGGGGTTTTGGCAGGCGATCACTTAAAGGCCTCAAGCGATTTAGGCGTCCCACTTATCGGTTTGGGGCTTCTTTATAAAGAAGGGTATTTTCAGCAGTATCTTAATTCCGATGGCTGGCAGCACGAGCGGTACGAGATGAATGATTTTGATAACCTGCCGATGCAGCTTGTAAAAACCGAAAAGAACGAGCCGTTAATTATTTCAATTAATTTGGCCGAACGCCAGGTATACTTCCAAATTTGGAAAATTGAAGTAGGCAGGATTCCGTTATATCTTCTGGACACCAACGTTTCCGTTAATAGCGAAACAGATAGAAAGATTACCGAGACGCTTTACGGAGGCAATGTAGAAACCAGGATTCAGCAGGAAATAATTCTGGGAATGGGCGGCATTAAAATGCTGCACACTCTGGGCATTAACCCGATGGTATGCCATATGAATGAAGGGCATTCGGCTTTTCTTTCTCTCGAAAGAATGAGATACGCAATTCAGAATGAAGGCCTGACATTTAAAGAAGCCAGGGAAGTGGGATATTACTCAAATATTTTTACAACTCACACACCGGTTCCCGCTGGCATTGATGTATTTTCAAACGAGCTTGTAGAAAAATATTTCGGGAATTATTACCGTAACGAACTTAAGATTTCGGATAAAGAATTTTATTCTTTGGGCAACATTCACAAGACGAACGATTCTAATGTTTTTAACATGGCACATCTGGCTATGAATACCGCAGGCTTTATAAACGGTGTTAGCAAGCTTCACGGCGAAGTGTCTAAGAAGATGTGGGCTACAGGTTATCAAAACGTACCGTTCAATGAGATACCTATCAATTATGTAACTAACGGCGTTCACATGAGATCGCATATCTCTCATGAAATGGAAGATTTGTTCCTTCAATACATGGGAGAAAAATGGGTGGAAAATCCGGCGCAAAAAGATTTATGGGAGCGCATTGATAAAATTCCTGACGAAGAATTGTGGCGTACGCACGAAAGAAGAAGGGAAAGGCTTGTGGCATTTGCCAGAAGGCGTTTAATAAAACAAATTAGAATGAGAGGCGGAAGCCAGGAAACTCTTGCAACTGCCATTGAGGTGCTTGATCCTGCTGCTTTAACTATCGGCTTTGCAAGGAGGTTTGCAACATACAAAAGAGCAACGTTAATCTTTAGAGACATCGATCGCCTTGCAGATATTGTTAACGACAAAGAGCGCCCCGTTCAATTTATTATAGCCGGTAAGGCGCATCCCAAGGATGAAGAAGGTAAAAGACTGATTCAGGATATTTACCAGATTGCAAAAGAGGAAAGATTTAGGCGCAAAATAGTTTTTGTCGAAAATTACGATATGAACGTTGCACATTATCTTGTTGAGGGGTGCGATGTTTGGCTTAACAACCCGAGGCGCCCGCTTGAGGCTAGCGGCACTTCAGGTATGAAAGTTATTGCCAACGGCGGTTTAAACTTTAGCATTCTTGACGGTTGGTGGGATGAAGGTTTTGATCCCGAACTCGGATGGAAGATAGGGAGCGGAGAGGAATATACCGACCCGGATTATCAGGACGAAGTTGAATCGAGGCAACTGTACCACACTTTGGAATCGGAAATTGTTCCTTTGTTTTATTCGCGCGGCGAAGACAAACTTCCAAGAAAATGGATTGCACGCGTTAAGAATTCAATGAAGAACCTCGGTCCGTTTTTTAATACGCATCGCATGGTTGAAGAGTATTATGAAAAATTTTATACCAAATCATTTGAAAAAAGATCTCTGCTTATGAATAACAAGTGGAAAGAGGGGAAAGAACTTGCCTCATGGAAAGAAAAAGTGAAACAAAATTGGTCCAGCATTAAAGTGGTTAATTATGAAACTGACGGTAATTCTCCTAACCTTTTTGTGGGTGAAAAACTTCCAGTTAAAGCCGAAATTGATTTAGGCAATTTAACCCCTGATGATGTTGAAGTTCAGGTGTATTTCGGCCCGATTGAAAACAATAATAACCCGCAGTATAATTCTACCGTTGTTATGAATGCCGAAAAACAGAAATCGAATTCAGGTTATTATAATTATACGGGAAGCCTTACGTGCGAACGCAGCGGTCACCAGGGTTTTACAATCAGAATTTTACCGAAGAACATGCTGATGATTCATCCGTTTGAACTTGATGTTGTTTACTGGGCAAGTTGATTTATTTAACGGAGCATAGATAATTCGAAAATTAATTTGTATTTTTTACAAACTTAAATTCAATTTTGCATATACAAAAATTATTGTGGTAATAACAATTAACGGGTTTTATCTATGCTCCTTGAAACTCTTGATATTAAAAAGGATGATGTAATAATTTATTCTCAAAATCTTTTTGATATAGAGAAGAATTTTAAAATAATTTATAAAGACGATCCCCAAAAAGAGCCTCATAAAATTAATTTTGCCGAGGTATGCCGGCATATTAATGAATTCACTCCCCAAAATATTGTTGTATACCGTGTTTTAACCAACATAAGAAATTTTGAAATTTATCTTCCCCGGTACGGCTTTTTTATGAATATTAATGACGTAACCGAACTAATCTACTTCGATCCTATTTTTGCCGTTAAGGAAATTGAAGAATACAGTCAGTCGGAAAATTACCACGACCTTAGGTTTCGCATTCAGCAGGTTGGTTTAACTACCCTAAATAGGAAAGGGGATTTACCTAATTATGCAGAAATTTACAGCGTAGATTTGATGGCCAACGAAGCTAAATTTCAGAACGATAAAGTTTTTGCGGACGCTATATTTGCGTTTAGTAAAAATGTGAAAAGCCGCCCTATTGCGGAACAGACGCACGTTCCCCCGGTTAAAAAAGATGTTAATAAAACTGTGCTCAAACAGCCTAAGGAATTGTTAAGCCCGAAAAGTGTGTCGCAAGAAAAACAACCTGTTAGAAAAACTGAAATTATGGAAGAAATAAGGCAGGTAAATCCGCTTCCCAAAATAAAAGCCGATGAACAGCATAAAGACGGGATCAGGATAATTTCGCACGATGTTGCCGAAGATAAGGATTTTGATTATAAAAAAATTATGAGGATAAATTTTAGAGGTGCTTCAAGTGCAAAAAAAATTACTGGTTCAACGGAACAAGGAATTGCAAAGAACAATAACGTGCCTGCTTTACCGAAGCTTCCGCAAAAAAAATCAGGTGATAAGAGTGAGTTCGGTAAATTTCTTGAGAAGAGCCATAACGGAACAAAAGGAAAGAACGCTTCTTCCGATCCTTCAAACGGGAAAAAAGTTGAGCTGCTCAATATTTTTAAATCACCCGCTTCTCTAAATAATTTTTTAAAAGAACGAGAAAACAAACCTGTTGTTCTAAAGCTTGATAAAAAATAATTTAAATTTACTATTCCTTTTTACTTGTAATAATTGGCGCCGCCGGTAACATCCTCGTCGTCTTCCTCGTTTCCGAATGTTAACATAGAACTAAGCATATCCTTAAATTGTATTCCAGATTCGAGGCGGAATTTGCTTATCAAAGAATATTCGGACAAGCCATAGAGTAAAAATTCCATCAGTAAAGATTTTGCAGGTTCTTCCTGATTCTTAAAATATTTATTAATTATTTCTTTTAAGCCGGGTACTTTATCCAGAGAGGCTTTATAATCTTTGCCAGACGCGGTATTTAAAATATCAAGAACATTTCCTTTTGCAAACCAGTTTATAATTGTTTGGTATGGATTTGTTTCCTGATTCTTTTTAATTTTTTCCGGCGACGGGAAGTAATTTTCGAACAAAGTTTTAACCGCTTTGCTGATTAATATGTGCGCAACTTTTGAAGGCCCTTCCTGCTCGCCTTCATAAACCAATTCCACTTTTCCTGTAATTGAAGGAATTACACCGTACAGATCGGAGATTCTGATAAACGTGTCAGGTTCGTTATTAATTATCATTCTTCTTTCGGCGGTGCTGAAAAGATTTTCATAAGACGAAATTGTTAGTCGCGCTGAAACACCGCTTTTGGAATCTATGTATTCGCTTTCTCTAGCCTCAAATGCAATTTGTTCAACAAGGTCTTCAAGAAGCGGATGAATCTTTACCGCCTGGTTTTGCGCTTCTGTAAGGTTTGATTCCTGTTTCGTAATCTCTTTTGATATTGGTACCGTTTTGGGGTAATGGGTGAGAATCTGGCTATCGATTCTATCTTTAAGCGGCGTAACTATTGAACCTCTGTTCGTGTAATCCTCCGGGTTGGCGGTAAAGACGAATTGAATATCTAGAGGCAGCCTTATTTTGAAACCTCTAATTTGAATATCGTTTTCTTGCAGTATATTAAAAAGCGCAACCTGAATTCTTGCCTGCAGATCGGGCAGTTCGTTTATAACAAAAATTGAGCGGTGCGAGCGCGGTATTAAACCAAAATGTATAACCCGCTCGTCGGAATAAGGAAGCTT
>DAIERC010000446.1 GCA_027347125.1 Ignavibacteriales bacterium | reverse complement strand
ATCCAGCTGGGCGAGAAAGCCTTCAATTTTACCCCTCGATAAAGGAATGATTGTGTCATCATAATTTTTTAAGATTCCGGATACCGACATGCGTTTTAGGAATTGATAAACCGGGTGTCCGGCCAGTATATTATCAACCTGAGCAAATGTAGAAACGACAGGAACGAAAAAGATTAACAACAAAAGAAATAGCAGTATCCGGCAGATATTATGTTTTAGCATTTTACAAAAAAATAATTGGAGATAATCTATTCAATCGTTCACGCATAGCCGGAATAATTGAGTACCGGAAGAACGGAGTGTATTTGTCGAACATCATTCCATTATACCAAATGTTCCACATAACCGTTACTAACTTATCTCGTTTTCTATTTCATTCAAAGGGAAATATAAAGAATTTGAATCCGGTTTAACAGGTTCCGGATGCTCCGTTTCAAACGAAGGATTGAATGCCGGCACATAATATTTAAAGATTGCCAGCCATTCTTTTTTAGTATGGTTAACATCCATTCTTACAAACTCTTCAACCATCTGGTTAATTGAGTTCTGATCGTAAAGGCAAGACATTTTAGATCTGAATATTTTTTCGTGCGATGTTGCAATTACGCCCTCTTCGGCGGTAAGTACTTCCTCGAATAGTTTTTCACCTTCTCTTATACCGGTGTATTCAATTTTAATATCTTTATCCGGCACAAGGTTGTGAAGCAATATCAAATCTTTTACAAGGTCAATAATTTTTATCGGCTCGCCCATGTCAAGCAAAAATATATCGCCGTTTCTGCCGGTAGCAGCAGCTTGCAAAACAAGTGCAACGGCTTCTGGAATCATCATAAAATATCTTTTCATGTCGGGATGAGTAACGGTAATCGGCCCGCCGTTTTTTAATTGGTCCATGAAAATAGGAAGTACGCTTCCCCTGCTTCCTATTACATTACCGAACCGTACGGCAACAAAGTTTGAACTGCTGTTTTTACCGGCGCCGGTTACAATATATTCCGCAACTCTTTTAGAAGCGCCCATAATGCCGGTGGGGTTAACAGCCTTGTCCGTTGATATTAAAACAAAACTTTCAACTCCAAAGAAATCAGCGGCGGTTGCAAGATTGTGCGTGCCCAGTATATTTACCCTAACGGCTTCTTCGGGAAATTTTTCCATTACCGGTACGTGCTTGAATGCGGCGGCGTGGAAAACAACATCGGGCCTGAACTCATCAAAAATTTTATCGACTTTATTTTTGGATGAGATGTCACACAGGTACATTTTTACCTGGCAATACTCGTATTCTCTTTTCAGTTTTATTTCAAGGTCGCTAAGATCGCTTTCGTTAATATCAAGTATGGCAATTTCCGAAGGATTGTAAAATGCAACTTGCTTTGCAATTTCCGAACCGATAGAACCTGCCGCGCCGGTTATAAGAATTCTTTTATTATTTAAGTAGCTGCTTATTACTTTAGTGTTAATGGAAACGGCCTGCCTCCCGATCAAATCGCTTAGATCGATGTTGCGAATATCTTTTATGCCTATCTTAACGGTATCGGAAACATCATTGATCGATGAAATAACTTTCACGTCGTTTACACCTGCGTCTCTGGCAATCTGAAATATTTTCCTGTGGAATTGCCTGTCGGCGGATAAAACCGAAATTAATATACAATCGATCTTATTTTCTTTAATTATCTCCGCGAGCATTCCGGTAGTTCCCAATACTCTTACGCCCTGTATATAAATATTCTGTTTGTTCGGGTCGTCGTCTATCAAACCGACGGTATAAAATTTTCTTGTGTAACTTCTGTTCAAGTCGCGCAGAAGTTGTTCGCCGCCGCTGCCGGCGCCTATAATCAGCGTTCTTTTTAAATCGGATACACCGATGCTTTGCCGCATTACTTCCATATAAATTCTTTTGGAGAATTTAATTCCCGACGCAATAAGAAATGTTAATAAAGTATCTATCCACAAAACACTTTTAGGAAATCCGTCAAACACATTTAGGTTGACGCCGTAAATTATTACAAACAAAAGAGCGGTACTTAGAAAAGACGCTTTTGCCACATTCGCAAGGTCCTGAATTGAAACAAACCTCCATGAAATATCGTAAACCTTAAAGCGGTTAAATACCAACAACTTTAAGGCAATAAAAACAGGAAGAATAAGCAGCAAATTATCATTCAGTAAATAATGTGAGTTGTATTCGAACTTAATCCCGAAGGCAAGGAAGAACGACGTTGCGAAAGCAATTATATCAAACATTATAAAAGTTGTTTTCCGGGAATTGCGATTAATAACGGAAAATAATTTTTGATAAATATTACTCATAAAAGCGCCTTCAAAGTTGTGAACAGTATTTTCATATCGGTGGAAAAACTTACTTCCTTCAGGTACTGTTTATAAAGATTAATTTTCTGCGGCATAATTTCTCTTATATAAAAGCTCTCACAGTCGCATACAGCGGGAATGAGAGAAGCTTCGTCTTTAAATCTTATCGATGCATAATCGGATATCCCGGGTTTTATTTTTAGTATTGCCGAGTAATCATTGCTGTAAAAACTTGCGTACTTCAACACTTCCGGCCTCGGCCCGATTAAGCTCATATCGCCTTTTAATACATTGATTAGCTGGGGAATTTCGTCAAGTTTAAATTTTCTTAAAACCTTACCTACATTGGTGATTCTTGGATCATCGTGGGTGGAAATTTCCGGACCAACTTTTTCGGCATCAAGAATCATTGTACGGAATTTTATTATCCTGAACAACTGCCAGTTTTTGCCAACTCTTTCCTGCATATAAAAAATTGGACCGCGCGATGTTAAATAAATAGTAAAAGCAATTACGGCAAACAGCGGAGAAAACAATATCAACCCGATGATTGAAAGTAGAACATCCAGCAGGCGTTTAAATGCCGGATAAAATTGTTTTCTTTTTGTCTTCAAGCCGTATAACATCTTGTTTATTTTTTATATTTGTTCAAAACAATATTAACAACGTCAATCACTTTCGATATTTCCAGTTCGCTCATCCCAGGCCAGATTGGAAGCGTAGTTACTCTTTCGTAAATATATTCAGACACCGGAAAATTTTTCGCATTTAGATTAAAAGCATCGCGGTAGTACGGATGCCTGTATAAAGGGATAAAATGCACACTAGCTCCAATACCGTGATTCTTTAGTTCTTCAATAAATTGCGAACGAT
>DAIERC010000434.1 GCA_027347125.1 Ignavibacteriales bacterium | reverse complement strand
TTTTTACACGCCATAGCCAGAATATTATTTCAAACAATATTTTGGAATGTTTACCGGAGGCTCCCTGTATATAATTGTTAAGTGTATCTGAGTATGCTTTAATTTTAATGTGATACAAGTATTTGCATTTAACTGATAACTTTCAAATGTTAATCAAAGGTTTTATTCAAAGCAATTAATAAAACCGGATTAGAGTATCGAACTTAGCTATCAATATTTAAAATATCAATTATTTTCACTAACTTCGAAGCGCAAATAATAAAGGTTAATAAAAATGAAATCAGTATTTGCATTAATTTTATTTATAGTTGCCGGCGAAACAGCTTTACATGCACAATCGGAATATCTAAAGTGGAAGCCGTTGGTAATTAATCAGACTCAAAGAATTTGGTATGATGCCTCGTCGATAGATACAGTAGACGGGGACAAATTTAAAGTATGGATTTTGCAGATGTACCAGCCGCCGCTTTCTTTTGATGGAATAGCTGATAAAATTTATCGTTCCAGAACTCAATACGGAATAGATTTGAATACCGAAAAATACGGGATATTAAAAGTTATATACTACGGCGTTACCAACAATGTGTTGTATAATTTTGATTATCATATAGACAACTATCCCGATAATTTGAAATATACTTATCCGTTAATGGAAAATTCGTATATGAAAATTTTAATACAAAAATTAGGAAGAATTCAAGACAAAGGGATCAACTGATAATGCAAGCTAAAGATTACGAAAAATTTATACATGTAAAAGAATCACCTATTCACGGTAAGGGTATTTTCACATCCGTAGATATTCCCGAAGGCAGCCATATTATGGTAATTCAAGGCGATGTAATATCCGGCAACGAATGTGAAAGACGTGAAGAGGAAGAAAACAATGTTTATATTTTCTGGAACGGCGATACTTATATTGATACCGTAAATACCGAAAAGATAAAATATATTAATCATCTTTGCGACTGTAATTGCGACGTTATTGACAGGGATGAAAACAGCCTTTGGCTTATTGCGTATCGTGATATTAAAGCAGGTGAAGAATTAACTATTGATTACGGCTATGACGAAATTTATGAATGGTGCAAATGCGCTCTTTGCGCTTAAGAAAATTAAAAATCCCCTCGTTTGCAGAGGGGATTTTTTTTAATTACTTTCAGCTACTTTTTTAAGAATGCCTTTCAGCAGCCTATAAAACTTTTCAACCGTTTCTATATTTACTCTTTCGTCAGGTGAATGAGCACCTTCAATGGTGGGACCGAATGAAACCATATCCAGGCCAGGTTCTTTGTCGCCGAGTATCCCGCATTCAAGACCGGCATGTATGGCTTTAATCTCAGGTTCTTTCTTAAAAATATCTTCGTAAACTTTTTTAGATAAATTTAAAATTTTCGAATCAAGATCAGGCTTCCATCCCGGGTATCCGTCGCCTGTTTCTATCTTTGCGCCGGCTAAATTAAATACTGCTGTTACGCTGTTTGCTACATAACATTTAGCGCTTTCAATCGAACTCCTCTGGCTTGTCCCTATTGTAACTACGCCGTCATTCGTAAAAATCGTTGCAACATTTGTAGATGTCTCAACCAGGTTTGGAATATCCTGGCTCATTGCAATAACACCGTGCGGTAATGCCAGCAGAGTGTTCAAAATATTTTTGGTAAATGAATGATTAAAGATTTTATCGGATTTATAATCCGATTTTTTAAACTCTAACTTTAATCCGCTATCCGAAGTTTTAAACTCATTAAGCAAATTAGCTTGAAGTTCATTTATTATTTTTACAATTTCTTTTTCATCTTTCGGTGCAATTAGCACAACAGCTTCAGCTTCTCTAGGTATCGCATTCCTTTTACTTCCGCCCTCAATCTTCGCAACAGAGTAATTAAATTTTTCAATGGCCTTTAATGCTCTTGCCAAAATTTTAATTGCATTCGCGCGGTTCGTGTTTATGTCTAATCCGGAATGTCCACCCTTTAAGCCGGATACTATTAAATCGTAAGCCTCGGTTCCCTTGGCGGCAATTTCGTTTTCAATATTGAATGATGCAAGCGTATCTAAACCGCCCGAACATCCCACATAAAAAGTTCCGTCTTCTTCGGAATCCAAATTCAACAAGATTTTTCCGGTTATAAACCCGCGCTCTAAATTGTTCGCACCTGTTAAACCGGTCTCTTCGTCAATTGTCATTAATATTTCCAGCGGGCCATGTATAACATTTTTATCCGAAATAACCGCAAGTCCTGCTGCTACTCCTATCCCGTTGTCGCTGCCTAATGTTGTACCATCAGCGGTAATCCATCCGTTCTCTTTTTTTAAGATTATAGGATCGTTATCAAAATCATGTTTATTTCCTTTGTTCTTTTCACAAACCATATCAACATGACCTTGCAGTACAACTGTAGGAGCTTTTTCATAACCTTTGGTTGCAGGAACAAACGCAACAATATTACCTACTTTATCTTCTTTAAAACTGATATTCAGTTCCTTTAAAAGGCTACGCATGTGCTCAATTATTTTCCCTTCCTTTTTTGAAGGCCTGGGCACTCTTGAAATTTCATAAAACCGTTGCCATAATATTTCCGGTTTTAATCCCGCTGTTGGGTTATCAGACATATTCAACTCCTTTTTAGAAAGTTTCCGAAAAATAAAATTAAATAATATGACTGTCTGTTATTGCAACTCTGCCGCTTCTTTTTGTTTAGCAGCAAGGCGTGCGTTCTTTCTATCCATTTCCGTTAAGAATCTTTTTCTCATGCGAATATTTTCCGGCGTAACCTCAACATATTCGTCATCAGTTATCCATTCGATAGCTTGTTCTAAAGTTAATATTGAAGGTGGTTCCAAACGAATTGCTTCATCGGCGCCGGAAGCCCTCATGTTTGTAAGCTGTTTGGTTTTAGTTACGTTAACATGCATATCGTTTGCTCGCGAATTTTCTCCGACTACCATTCCTTCGTAAACCTTTGTACCGGGCTCAACAAAGAATACGGATCTTTCCTGGAGTTTAAACATAGCGTAAGCCGAAGACACGCCCGTTTCCATAGCAACAAGAGCGCCGCGCTGCCTGTTTACTATTTCTCCCTTAAAAGGCTCATAACCATGAAAGTTATGGTGAAGAATTCCGGTTCCCTTTGTATCCGTCATAAACTCTGCTCTGTATCCTATCAAACCTCTGGAAGGAATTAAAAATTCGAGACGTGTGTTATCATTAAAGGTAATCATATTTCGCATCTCGGCTTTACGTTTGCCAAGTTTTTCTATAACCGTTCCCACAAATTCTTCAGGTACATCTATAATAACATGTTCTATCGGCTCGCACAAAACATCATCAATCTTCTTCATAATTACTTGCGGTTTGCTTAGCTGAACTTCGTATCCTTCACGGCGCATATTTTCAATTAATATTGCAAGATGCAACTCACCCCTTCCGCTAACTTTAAATGAATCGGGAGAATCCGTCATCTCAACTCTTAAGCTTACGTTTGATTTTAACTCGCGCGATAACCGTTCGCTAATATTTCTTGTTGTAACGTATTTACCTTCCAGGCCGGCGAACGGCGAATTGTTAACCATAAAGTTCATTGTAATTGTGGGCTCGTCAATTGCAACAAAAGGAAGTTGCTCGGGTTTTTTAGGGCTTGCAATGGTATCGCCAATGTCAACATCCTCAAGCCCGGCAATCGCCCCGATATCACCCGCAAGAATTTCTTCAGCCTCAACTCTTTTGATGTTATCGAACGCATACAACTTTGTAATCTTTGAGTTAACTTTGCTTCCCTCTTTATTAATATGAACTATATTGTCCCCAACCTTTACGCTGCCGTTTGTTACCCTTCCGATTCCTATCCTTCCTAGATAATCGTTATAATCAATTGCGGAGATAAGCATCTGGAAAGGCTCTTCCAAATTACAGGTAGGTGCAGGCACTTTTTCGATAATAATATCAAAAAGCGGAATTAGGCTGTTGCTTTCATCTTCAAGATTTATTTTAGCCACGCCCTGCTTTGCTACTGCATAAACGAACGGAAAGTCTAGCTGTTCTTCCGAAGCCCCAAGCGACACAAACAAGTCGAACACTTCATTTAGAACATCATTAGGGCGGGCATCTTTTCTATCAATTTTGTTAATAACAACAACGGGTTTTAAACCTAAGTCTAAAGATTTTTTTAAAACAAATTTTGTCTGTGGAAGAGGGCCTTCGGCGGCATCAACTAACAAAAGAACACCGTCAACCATTTTTAAAGTTCGCTCAACTTCACCACCAAAATCGGCGTGTCCGGGTGTGTCAATTATATTTACTTTAAAACCTTTATAATGAACGCTTAAATTTTTTGCAAGGAT
>DAIERC010000431.1 GCA_027347125.1 Ignavibacteriales bacterium | reverse complement strand
AAATATATCCGGGAATTCAATGTACCGGAAACATATAATTTTATCGCGCCTCAAAAAGATCTTAAAGGCGGAAGCTGGGAAGAAGCAAATCCCAAAAATGTTTTTAGCTGGTCGGCGGTGGCTTATTTTTTTGGGAAAGATTTGTATGATAAGTATAAAGTTCCGATCGGTTTAATAAACTCAAGCCTGGGAGGTTCACCGGCAGAATCGTGGTTAAGCGAGGATGCACTAAAGGAATTTCCCAAATACTACGAAGAAGAGTTAAAGTATAGAGATACCAACCTTATAAAATCCATTGAGGAAAAAGATCAAAAAAGAATAGGCGCATGGTACAAGCTTTCCTGGGAAAAGGATAGAGGATATAAAGATCCAAATAATATTTGGACTAAGCCGTCGCTTAATACTTCCGACTGGAGTACGATGAAAATTCCCGGATACTGGGCTGATACTAAACTCGGCACTGTAAACGGGGTCATATGGTTTAGAAAGAAAGTCGATATTCCTCAATCGATGGTAGGAAAACCTGCAAAAATAATTCTGGGTAGAATCGTCGATGCGGATTCGGTATTTATTAACGGCAAGTTCGTTGGAACAACAAGTTACCTGTATCCGCGCAGAAGATATGATATTCCGGTCGGAATATTAAAGGCAGGTGAAAATACCGTTGTTATCAGGGTAATAAGCAACATAGGAAACGGCGGCTTTGTATTGGATAAACCTTATGAAATAACTGACGGAAAAGAATCGGTTGACTTAAAAGGCGAATGGAAATTTAAACTCGGCGATAAAATGGAACCGCTTCAGCCGCAAACTTTTATAAGGTGGATGCCCGGAGGATTGTATAACGCTATGCTTGCGCCGCTGTTAAATGTAAGGATTAAAGGCGTGGCCTGGTATCAAGGCGAATCAAATGGTGACAGACCTATCGAATACAGAAAACTTTTCCCTGCGCTTATTCGCAACTGGAGAGAAAAGTGGAATCAGGGTGATTTCCCGTTTCTGTTTGTGCAGCTACCTAATTTTATGGAACCGGAGAAAGAGCCGGGTGAAAGTAATTGGGCTATGCTTCGTGAAGCGCAGCTTAGAACGTTGTCTTTACCGAATACCGGTATGGCCGTTACAATTGACATAGGCGAATGGAACGACGTTCATCCGGTGGATAAAAAAGATGTAGGCAAGCGCCTTGCTCTTGCAGCCGAAAAAATTGCTTACGGGGACAATGATGTGGTGTACTCCGGACCTATTTATAAATCGATGCAGGTTGAAGGGAACAAAATAGTAATATCGTTTACCCATACCGGCAGCGGTTTAATGGTTAAGGACAGCACCGAACCCGGCTGCTTTGCAATTGCCGGAAAGGATAAACATTTTGTTTGGGCAAAAGCAAAGATAGAAGGCGACAAAGTAGTTGTATGGAGCAATGAAATTGCTGACCCTGTTGCCGTGCGCTATGCATGGGCTGACGACCCGGTAGGCGTTAAATTATACAACAAGGAAGATTTACCCGCTTCGCCGTTTAGAACAGACGACTGGGACAACCAATAAAATTTATTTAGCTTACGGCACACCTTGTTGTGTGCCGAATATTATCGTCTAACGTTCTCAATTATTCTGATAAATATTACATCGGCACGTTTGAATCAAAAATATTATTGATTTTGAAGATATCATATAATATTTTTAAAAGTTAAAAAAGAAATTAAACCGTTTTAATGGAAACGGGATTTTTAAATTTAGGTGTATTAATGAAAAAAATTACAATTGAGGATGTTGCAAAGAAAGCAGATGTATCTAAAGGAACCGTTTCGGCGGTTATAAATGCTAAGAACTCCGTAAAACCGGCAACACGGGATCTTATTTTGAAGGTTATGAAAGAGCTTAATTTCCGGCCCAAAGGAATGGCCAGGAACTTAAAGAATGGGAATCAGGATAAAACTATAGGTATAATAATAAAAGATTTAAATTATCCTTTTTACACATCTATTGCTGCCGGAGTAAACGAGTACGCTAACAGCAAAGGTTATTCGGTTATAGTTACCAGTTCCGAAAATGATCATGAGTGTGAAAAAAGATTATCCCATATGTTCTCTACGAAGGATATAAAAGGTGCAATAATAGCTCCTATAGTTGAGGGAGCCTCGGAAATTGAGCATTTGTTCAAGCTAAAGATGATAAATTATCCTTTTGTGCTCTTAGAAGATGTAAAAGGTATTCAAGCAAATGTTGTTGCAATAAATAATCTCAAAGCAATTAAAAAAGCCGTAAAATATTTGATAGACAGCGGACATACGAAAATTGTGCACTTTACCGGTCCCGAACAATCATCTCATACTCAGGAAAGAATCGAGGGATTTCGGCATGCGTTCAGCGAAAGCACTTTAGCTTTTAACAAAGACATGATAGTTCCCATGGGTTCTAAATATGAAGACAGCTTCAGCAAGACGATAGATTATTTTAAAAACAAAAATAAAAAAGACTACCCAACCGCCATCGTTTGCTATAACGATCAACAGGCTCTCGGTGTTATGACAGCATTGAAAGAGTTGAATATAAGTGTGCCGGACGATATTTCTATTATCGGAAACGACGATATTTATTACGCTAAAATTTATCCGGTGCCATTAACTACTATTAGGGCTCCTCAAGTTGAGATTGGCAGAAGAGCAGCGGAAATACTGATAAGAAATATAGAATCATCTACACTTTTGCCTAATGAAAAAGTTGTACTTGAGACCGAGTTTATAGTAAGGGAGTCGTCGAAAGTTTTAGCCGATCAAAAAATAAAACATAACTTATCTGTTTAATTCCGCTTAATGTTTTACAGTGCTCTGTCTTTACAAATCTTTGATTTGAAATTGTATTGTACGTGCATAATCGGATAATTATTTTAGGGTGGTCGGTAATATTTGATGATCTGTTGTTTGGTAAGGAATTGATGTCGTTTTATAATATATGATTTTTTGTAAAGCGGTTGGTTGAACTGCTAAAATTTATACTCTGCCCGGAATAGAATTAGCAAATCGTTCAAATCAACAGCGCTTTTTGTTCTGTGATGATACTTTAAATGCGGCTTAATCAAATCTCAACTATTTGATTATGCCACTATGGTATTGTAGATTAACATACTTCAGGTGTGTTTGAACAAAAAAAATTCCGCTGGGAAAATTTAATCCATAATATATTGTCGGGTTTGCTTATTGACATTTAGAATAATTTTTTTTAATATTAAAACGGTTCAATTATATTTGAACTGGTAAATTAATGATTGATAATAAATAAGTTTTTGAGGTGTTTTGTGCCTTTGGGGCGCTCGCAGAGTACGGATTTGTATAAATTTTTACAGAAATGTCTCATGTTGAAATTTGAAAATAAAATAATTGGAGATATTCTCCAATAAATCTATACTTGATGAAAATAATGAAAAGCGTAATAATCTGACCCCAAAAGCCGATGTGTATTTGTTTTCTGTTACTTAGTAAACTAAAATGGGGAAAATAATTTCGGATAAATTTTGAAGTGATATTTTTCTAAATGAACTGTTAAGAGTTTTAATCTGGTTGTATTCATTTAGCGGTGCGATGTGCTGTTTGAAAAAAAATATTTTCTACATTAATTGAGATTACCACGGAGATTGAAAATGATTGAAGGCTTACCAATAAGCAAGTCGTTTGAACAAGAATATCTGCAAGATTATAAAAACCCAAATCTTCCAATTGAAATAAGGGTTGCAGATCTATTAGGGCGAATGACTATTGAAGAGAAAGTTGCCCAGATGCTTGGGATATGGGGGTTAAAAAAAACCATGCTTTTTGACGAAGCCGGTGTATTAAATCTTAATAATTTAAAAGTACATTTACCCGAAGGCGTTGGTCAGATAGGAAGATTAAGCGATACAGGCGAAGGATTGAATGCAACCGAAATGGCTGAAATGGCAAATAATCTTCAGAAATATTTTGTTGAAGAAACACGCTTGGGCATACCGGTTATTTTTCATGAAGAATGTCTTCATGGTATGGCCGCAAAAGAAGCGACAAGTTATCCCCAGCCAATCGGATTGGCTTCTACATTTAATCCCGATTTAATTGAAAAAATCTATTCAGCTATTGCGAACGAAGCCCGGGCCAGAGGCGCTCATCAGGCATTAACTCCTGTTCTGGATGTTGCCCGCGATCCAAGATGGGGAAGAGTAGAAGAAACTTTCGGTGAAGATCCTTATTTAATTTCCCGGATGGGGATTGCCGCCATAAATGGTTTACAGGGCGACGGTAGTTTTAAAGATAAGAAGCATCTTATTGCCACGCTTAAGCATTTTGCTGCACATGGACAGCCGGAATCAGGCTCAAATTGCGGTCCCGCGAATTTTTCGGAAAGAGTTTTAAGAGACACATATCTTTATCCTTTTAAAGAAGTAATTCAAAAAGCAAAACCTATGTGTGTAATGGCCTCATATAACGAAATTGACGGTGTACCTTCACATGCTAGCAAATGGTTGCTGCGCGATGTACTTAGAAACGAATGGGGCTTTGAAGGTTTTGTTGTGTCCGATTATTACGCTATTACAGAATTAAACTATAGAGAAGACACAGTTAGTCAATGCCTGGCAAGCGATAAAACCGAAGCCGCTCTGCTGGCCGTTAATGCCGGTGTGAATATAGAATTGCCGGATATTGATTGTTACCCTAATTTAGTTCAACTTGTTAATGATGGTAGATTAGCCGAAGCCGTTATTGATGAATTAGTTGCACCTCTTCTGAAATATAAATTTATAATCGGATTGTTCGATGATCCATATGTAGATCCGGATGCCGTTCAGAATAATGTTAAAATTGAAAAGAATAGAAAAATCGCACTACAAGCAGCACGCGAGACAATTACCCTGCTGAAAAACGATGAGGAGTTGCTTCCGCTGGAGCCCAACAAAAAAAGTACTATAGCTGTAATCGGTCCAAATGCTGACCGCAAATTATTAGGTGGATACAGCGGAAAACCGGTTTACTATACAACTGTTTTGCAAGGGATAAAAGACAAAGTAGGGCGTAATGTAAAATTGTTATACAGCGAAGGGTGTAAAATAACCGTTGGCGGCGCATGGGATGAAGATCTTATAACTTTGTCCGATCCTGAAGAAGATAAAAAATTAATAGAAGAAGCTGTTGAAACCGCCAAGAAGTCCGATAAGGTAATTCTGGTGCTTGGCGATAATGAACAGACTTCTAGAGAAGCATGGAGTAAAACTCACTTAGGTGACAGGGCAACCTTGGAACTTTTTGGTATGCAAAACGAACTGGTAAAAGCTATTTTGCAAACCGGCAAGTCTGTAATAGTTGTATTGTTTAACGGGCGTCCAAGTTCAATCTCTTATATTGCCGACAATATTCCTTCTATTCTTGAGTGCTGGTATCTAGGGCAGGAAAGCGGTATTGCAGTGGCAGATGTTCTTTTCGGAGATCATAACCCGTCAGGCAAATTGCCTATTTCTATTCCCAGGTCTGTTGGGCATATTCCCTGCCATTATAA
>DAIERC010000420.1 GCA_027347125.1 Ignavibacteriales bacterium | reverse complement strand
CCGCACTTAGCAAATCCATGTATCTGTAGTCTCTTGCCAACCATACAATCGACGGTATATAATCATTTTTTATTTGAATTGCCTGAAGTAAAGAAATTCTTGCACCGTTATAATCTTTTAATTGAATTTGGCAGAGAGCTTTATTAACATGAGCGCTTACCGAAGTTGAGTCAGCTTGAATTTTTTTATCGTAATAAGGCACAGCTTCATCGTATTTGCCCAAAGTTAAATACATATTTGCAATTGATTCGTAGAGATTTACCAGCGAAGAATCTTTTGCAAGAGCTTTTTGCATAAAAATAATAGCGAGTGAATCCTGGGTGCCCGCTTGTAACTCAACACCAATCTGCGAATATTCCTTTGCCGAAAAAACTGAATCTGGAATTGTGTTAATCAGTTTAAGCGCATCGTCATATTTCTTATCAACAACCAAAGAAAGCCCGGCAATTTTTTTTAATTCGATTTTATCCGGAAAATTTTGCAGCCCTTCAAGTGCTACACGGGCGGCGTTTGAAAAATTTTGCATCAAGTAAAATGAATTAGCCGCATAAAGGTAAACCTTGTAATCCTTTTGGTCGAATTTCAGATAACGCGATAGGTAAAAGGCAGCGTTGGGATATTGCTTTGCGTAGTAGAGTAATTCTCCAAGATTTAAATATGCCTGCGAATAAGTTGAATCCCTTGTAATAACCTGCAGGTATGCATTGGCGGCATCTGTATATTGCTGTTGTTTTTCAAACACCTGAGCTATCTTGAATTTTAATTTTGCATCAAGTGTATCCAGGCGTTCAGCTTTGTTATAATTGTCAATAGCCAGCACATAAACTTTCATCTTATTATAAACGTCGCCTAAAAGTTCGTAGGCTTGTTTATTTGTTGTGTCTTTCGAAGTAACATCGACCAAAATTTTTAATGCTACATCCGAAGAATCGGCGTTGAATAATTTATCGGCAATATTAATTGCATTTTTAAAATCATTTTTTTTAATTGATTCAAGTGCCGTATCATAGCCACTCTGGGCAAAGTTTAAACCCGAAAAGATTACCAAGGTAATTAACAATAAATAGTATTTCATTTTTGCTTCCAAGTTATTGAAATTCATTAATTTTAACAGGAACAGCAGCCGGAGCAAGGTTATTAGTCAGAGCTATTTTTTGACCTTCATAACTTGTTAAAAAAGTCGTAAATCCCGAGGCCGGACTCATCTCAAGTTCACTTAAGAAAATATAAACTGTTTGCCTGAAAGGATAATAGTTCTTTAGTACAAACCCTGGGTGAGGAGTAAAATAATTTACTTCTATGCTCTTCGGTTTTGAACTGTCGGCAGTTTGATTTAACTCGCCAAGTTTAATAAATTTAATTTTAGATGAATCCTGTACTAAATTAAAACTGGTTATACCTATCAGGTTGTTGCTTTTTTGAATTCTGCTTAAAACATCTTTTTCCGTAGGCACTATATCCACACCCTTAGGTGTTTTCCCTTCCAACACATTATCTTTTAAATACTGGTAAGTAGTTGTTGTTGACTGCGGGATAACAATTTCGTATTTAGATGTTTTCCCAAGCAATGCGTCTCTTAATTCATCAACTCTAATTTGGGTCAAATTGTTTTGCTTGGAACTAACCACCACTACAGCATTATAACAGAACTTGAATGTTTTTACGTTGAGTTTTTCTTTGTTTGCAAAATCCAATTCCTGTTTGTTAAAATATCGGGGGCTGATGAACACCTTAACTTTTTTATTTAATAAGTCTACCATCCCGTTTACCGGCGATACAATCTTTAATTCAACTTTTGCTTTAACATATAAAGAATCGAATGCGTTTCTTTCTTTAGATATTATTGGAGCAATAGCGGAATCGACTTCGACAATTGTAGTGCCACTGGTTGGCGTTACATTACTTTCTTGACAGCCTGCTAGCGCTATAAGCAAACCAAATATGAATATGGCAAGTTTCTTCATTATTCTTCACCGGTTTCGTTTTTCTTAAAATATGTAGCAACTACTCTAAAACCGCCGTAAAGGACTAAAACTATTCCAACCATTATTCTAAACTGTTTAGGCACACCGGCAGACATGAAATATCCAGATAGAATAGCCACACCAAGTACAATAAATAATGCAGCAATAGCATAAGCCAGATATTTCATGATGTTCATCAGCTAAATCCCGGATTAATTATTAAGTTTAAATTTGAACGGTACAACAACCCAAACCATTACCGGCGCCTGATGCTGAATTGCTGGGGTAAAAACAAACCTCATTGCAGCATCTACGGCAGGCTGGTTAAATACGTCTGAGTCGCTCTTAATAACAACTGCTTTAACAGGTTTTCCTTCTTTGTTTACCAGTATTTTTACATATACCGTACCTTCAACACCGGCACGTTTTGCAATTTCCGGGTAAATAGGGGTTGCGCTGTTAACGACCTGAGGCATTTTTTCTACCGGAACAAAAGAATTTATATCCGGTGTTTCGTCTTTGGGTGGTTCTACCTTAAGGTCTTGAGTTATTTTCACGCCTCCACCTCCGGTTCCTTCTCCAACCGGCGCGGCAACTTGATTCATTTCTTGCTGCGTTGCAATAGTCTGCTCTTTAGGAGCTTCCGCATCGGGTACCGGTTTAGGGATACCGACCGTAGGTTTTACCGAAGGCGCAGAAACTGCTAGCTGTTGTGCCGCGTTATCGTTCATAGAAGGCGGCGGCCCGAGCTCGCTGTATTTCATAATTCTAACTGTTGCTATATTATTTTCATCGTCTTTAGAAATTGATTGAATGAAAATATAAGCGCCAATTAAGAATAGATGAATCAGCACTGCGATAGTCATACCCATGCTGTAATTTCTAGGGTATAACTTTTTAAGCTCGAAGGCACCGTATGGAGTTGAATTATCTATCGCCATTGTGTTATTATTCATTTTTCTTTCCTCAATTATGATGCCTTGGTTAATTCTTTTTTATCGTTATCTGTCATCGGGGCAATTGAGAACCGTTGTAAACTAGCAAGATTCAATTGATCAATAATATCGACCATCATATGATAACGACTCTTTCTGTCGAACTTCAAGAGAATAACCAGCTTTGAATTTTCTTTTTCACTTTTTGTGAAAAACGCTTGTAGATTATTATAATCTATTGATATAGGCTTTTCCGTACCAGTTGCATAATATATTTTATCATTTTCATCAACATATACAGTTAACAGGTTAGACTGCGCTATCTCAATTCTTGTTTCATTATTTGGAGGTAAATTTATCTCCAAAGTTTGTTGTTTTCTCATAACGGTTGTGAGCATGAAGAAAGTTAAAAGCAAAAAAGCCACATCAACCATCGGGGTCATGTCCATTCGGACACCCGCCCTTTTGGCTTTCTTCTTTTTATGCTTTCCTCTTTCTCTGCCTTCACCACCGCCGGTGTCAACTGAAGACATATTAAATTCCCTTTATATTACTTTGTATCAAGATTAGTTATCATCGCAAATCTTGTTATTTGAGTTTTTTGAAGAATATCCATTACATCTTCAATAACTCCGTAATCTGCGTTTGAATCTCCCTTAATTACGGTTCTTAATTTAGGATTACTAATACGAGCCTGAATTAGGAGATCGCCTAAATTTTCCAGCTTAACCTGCACCATCTTTTTCAACCTGGCATCCTGGCCGAACAAACGGGCCATTAGTGCCGGGGCATCTACTCCCATATAAATACTGCCCTCTTTGTCAACGTATACCGTCATTACATCAGAGTCCGGCAGTTTTAAAGCCGAGTGCGATGAAGGGACTTCAATCTTTACCTGTTCGGGAGGCGAAAACTGCGTTGTAAGCATAAAGAATGTAAGAAGCAAGAACGCAACATCCACCATGGGAGTCATGTCTATTCTTACATTAATCCTTTTCTTTTTGATCTTTGGCATTTTTACGCCTCATTATTTCGATTTAAGAATTTGAATTACGTTATAGCTTGCTTCGTCTACAGAATAATTGAAGTTATCTACTTTAGTTACAAAGTAGTTGTAAGCAACAATACCCATAATAGCTGTTATAAGACCACCAGCCGTATTAATAAGAGCTTCCGAAATACCAATAGCCAGCTGGATAGCGTCTGGAGCGCCGGCTCTTGCTAACGCACTGAATGCTCTAATCATTCCTATAACCGTTCCTAAAAGGCCAACCATAGTTGCAATTGATGCAATAGTTGAAAGAACGAT
>DAIERC010000418.1 GCA_027347125.1 Ignavibacteriales bacterium | reverse complement strand
CGCATACTTGTAAAATATAGGCAAACTTCCTTATGGCCTGCACTCTCCATTGCGTATTGCAAACCAAGTAAAGTTCTACCGGATTTTCTAGGGCCTAATAACAAATAACTGCCACCCCTATAAAATCCCCCCCATGCACTATCTACAAGGGAGATGCCAGACGGTATAATTTGAATTTTCTTTTTCATAACCTTATCATATTTTTTCTACAATTGCCCAAATACTATGCCGGAAGAAAGTATTGCTAATTTATTAAATTTTAAGCACTTCCGGCAAATTTTTGACTTAATTAGAGACACATAACATCATTTGTACTATAATGCTACACACTAAAAGAATTCATATAAAAACATTAACTTCCGGTTCACCAAACATAAGTGAATGTATATCCACTTCTGGAGTTGAATAATTTTCAATGGAGTATTTTTAATCTTGTATTAGATTTCTTAAAGCATGTGTAACAATATAATTCATTGCATTTATTAAATCTATTCCATTACATTTATAAAAATGTAGAAGTAGTACAAATCACTAATAAGAGGAGAATACCGGCAGTTAGAATAATTTTCCGTTAAAAGAAGTTTTTATCTATTCGAATAATAACCATAAACAAATACTGCAGTGGCATTACTGCTTATTGTAGGCTCGTTTGTTATATAGTTTCCGTTGTCGTCGTAATATTTTACTGAAGAGGTATTAAAAAAATCATACTCGTGATTTTCTTTTTCAATTTTATAATTTTTTAGAATATCTTCCGGAGCGGGGCCTGCTACTAAAGCTCCCGGTAAATAACCGTTATGAAAATAAGCAACCTGCGAATGTATGTGTTCCGGAAATTTACTACCGATATTATAAATAAAGCTTAAACCCCAGGCGTTTCTTCCCAGAACATAATCACGCTGAAAATCGGCCAATGAATCAAACTGGGTGCTGCCGGTTAAATTTTTATAGAGTACAGCCTGCAAAGCAACACCGAGGAATGTATTGGTTGTTCCCCAGGAATAAGGCAAGCCTTCACGGAATAAAGAAGTATCCATTCTAGCATTAAAGCTCAATAAATTATTATAAATGTATTTTGAAAATCTCGGTACAACCTGAGCTATTCTATAATCCGCCAACGAGTTTATGTTTCCGTAACTCCACCAATAATCGGAACCGGCGCTGTCGCCGTATGTAATAGCGTCGTTAAAATAATTGAATTTTTGGGTTACGTTATAAAGTTCAATCGCACCCAGGGCCAATTTTCCCCAGTATGCGTTATCCTGATAGAAACCAAGAGTGCTTGTGTCGATGTTTGCAACCTGGTTCCGGATTGAATATAAATTTTCCGCGGCATCAAGACATCGCTTGGCAAAATCAGTCTTAGAAAATCTTTCTGTCCACACTTTTGAAGCTAATGCCATAACAGCGGCATAAAGGCCTATCTGGTTTTTACCGATGCCGACCAAACCAACTCTATCATACTGCAAAGTGTCGTTCTCAGGCATTCTCCATCCTACCGCATGATCTCTTAAATCCTGTACCTGTGTTACCAGTTTATATTTCGAATAATTACATCTTAGCAGCCAATCAAGCCCTATTTTAGCTTCTTCAAGAACATCAGGCACGCCGTTTTTGTTATTGTCGAATCCGAATTTTGTTTTATCGAATTCGTAAGAGAATATCAGCATATAAGTTGTATAAGCGGTAGTAGAAAGAAATTTTATATAATCACTTGCATCATGCCAGCCGCCGGTAACATCAACACCGCCGGGATGATCCTTATCTCCTTCCAACCTTGCAACATCAGAAAGATGACACGGGGCGTGCAATATCGGGTTGGTTGGGCCGCATCGTTGTTCTCTGAAAAAAAGCATTAACGAATCGACAATAGAATTATATACGGTACTGCTTATTTTGAAAGGATATGAGTAATTTCCGTCAACATTAATTTTATATATGCCCGGTGTTTTAAGCCCGGAAAAATTAATGGTATAACAATATTTAAATTTATCATACGAGTAAGTGGTATCGAAGAATTTATCGGAAAGCACCACCCTGTTACTGACGGTTTGAACTACGGAAAAATCTTTTTTTTGTATTGGAGATTCCGAAAAAACTACCGCGGTTTTAAAGTCATTAGGTAAAAAGCCCGCCTGATTGGCGCGTATGTAAATAGGGTTGCCGGAGCCGGTAGAAGCGCAATTGAGAAATAAAAACGGAGCAACGATTATTAAAAATAATTTCATGAAGAATGACATTTATTTTCCGTTTTTAGTTTTGTAGATATCTTTGCAATTATATAAGCTTTGCTATTTCATCCAGCAGAACTTTCTTATCAACGGGCTTTGCAAGATAATTGTTTGCGCCTTGCTGTAAAAACTTTTCCTTATCGCCTTTTAAGGCATAAGCAGTAATAACTATAACAGGGAAATCCGGAATCTTCAAGTTGTTCCGGACTATTTTTAATACATCTT
>DAIERC010000393.1 GCA_027347125.1 Ignavibacteriales bacterium | reverse complement strand
TTTTTACTTCCTCACGTATTTTTTCTTTCGGCGCGTACAGCAATGTCGGATCCATGTTACCCTGCAGGGCAACCACATCACCAATCTTATTCCTTACCTCGCCTAGATCCATCGTCCAATCAAGTCCTACTACATTCGCACCGCAGGCGGCAATTTCGTTTAGCTTGTAATGGGCACCTTTTGAAAACACGATTACCGGCTGGTCTTTCTTTTTTATTTGTGAAATTACTTTTGAAATATAATTCAACGAGAACTCCTGGTAATCAGCAGGAGAAAGAATTCCGCCCCACGTATCAAATATCTGAACAGCATCAGCGCCGGCTTCAATTTTTGCGGAAAGATAATCGGCCACTGCTTTGGAAATTTTATCCAATAATTTATGGGCCAGCGCCGGGTTATTATAAATAAGCTTTTTAATATTCGAAAAATTCTTAGAGCCTTTTCCTTCAACCATATAAGTCATCAACGTCCATGGAGAACCGCTGAAACCGATTAAAGGCACGCGTCCGTTCAATTCTTTTTTAGTAAGTGAAACCGCGTCAAGTACATACTTTAAATCTTTAGACGGGTCAATTCCTTTTAACCCATCCACATCATTTCCGTTTCTGATCGGGTTATGGAAAACAGGCCCTTTGCTTTCTATCATTTCAAGATGCATTCCCATCGCTTCGGGAATAACAAGAATATCCGAAAAAATAATAGCCGCGTCAACACCAATAAAATCAACCGGCTGAATGGTAACTTCCGAAGCAAGCTCAGGAGTTTTACACATTGTTAAGAAGTCAGCTTTTTCTCTTACCGCCCTATACTGCGGAAGATACCTTCCTGCTTGCCGCATTATCCAAACTGGTGTTCGTTCAACAGGCAATTTCTTACATGCTCTCAAAAACAAATCGTTCTGAAGTTTGGTCAAATTGTTCTCCGTATGTTCTGTTAATTTTTATTTATAAAATTCAATTATAGCGTTCGCCAGGCCGTCAATTGTGTATTCATCTGGCATAATATTTACGTGAACGCTTTTATTCTCAATTGCCGTTTTGGTTGTTGGCCCGATAGCTGCAACATTAAATTGAGAAAAATATGCTACGGGATCTTTAATATTTAAAATCTGCAAATAATTTTCAAAAGTTGACGGGCTTGTAAATACAAACACGTCCGGCTTGCTGTTTTTTAATTCGTCAATGCTTGGAGCAATTTTATCGGCCGAAGGAAGCGATACATTATAGACAGGAACGGTTTTAATTATTGCGCCAAGCTGTTCAAGGCTTCCGGGAAGTTCTTCTCTGCCAATTGCGGAACGAGGAATAAAAATAGATTTCCCGTTCAGATCAAAATTTGAAAGCTCTTCAACAACTCCTGCGGCGCTGAATCTTTTAGGAATAATATGAACGGGTATTTTGTTTTTATCGCACACCGAGGCTGTTTTATTACCTACTGCTACTATCTTTAATTTATTAAAATCTATCTTTATCCGAAGCTCTTCCAAACGCTTAAGAAACATTTTTACCGCATGGGCGGAAGTAAAAATTATAAAATCGATTTTGGTTTTGGATTTAACAACTTCATCAAATTCTTTCCAGCTTTGCGGAGGTACTATATCGAGAGTCGGAAATATAATTACGTTAGCTCCAAGCTGCCTGAATATTTCCGACGATTCTTTTGATTGTTCAACTGTTCGTGTAATTACAATGGTTTTGTTTCTTAACGGAAGGAGGTCGGTTTTTTCAAAACCGGTAAACAAACCGTGTAAAACAAAATCAAAAATTTTTTCTCTTTCGTTTATCATCTTTCCATTGTCGTAGCTTTTTTCTATGCCCCGGTAAACAGCGCCGTAAATACTTCCCAGAATCAAATCAACGGCAAACTCTTCTTCTATCGTTCTAAAAAAATCTTCATTCTTACCCGAGTTAATTATTTCCGCCAGAATGTTTTTTAATTCTTTTTCCAGGGAAACAAGTTCTGAGCAAAGTTCGTGTTCGGCCTTCAGGGACTCTTTCTGGTACATTAGGAAGAAATCGTTGTACTTCATCATAAACATATAAAGATGAATAACAAAAGAATGAAGCGACTCAATGCTGCTTGATTCGTCTTTTATTTTCTCCCGCAGCGAAGTAATAAGCTTTTCCATGCGCTGCCGCATTATTGAAAAATATAATTCTTCCTTTGAGGAGAAATAATTATAAACCGTTCCTTTGGCTATTGATGCAAGCTTTGCAACGTCTTCCATCATTACTTCGTGGTAGCTTTTCCTAGAAAACAGTGCGGACGCAACATCAATGATCTTTTTCCGTTTTTGATTTTTCTTTGTCTCTATTTTCGATTCCGTTAACATCTTACTTCATAAACTCAAAATTAATTTCACTTTTTAATTTTTAATTAACTCAGGGTATTCTCCAGTTATATGCCTTCAACACCAATCCGGTGCCGGGGTCAATTACTATTTCTTTACCGTCACCCTTGTACTCTTTTCCTTTACCCGATTCGTCAAATGTTGAAAGCACATGCCACACGTATTGGTTTAATTCTTTATCCCATAAAAATCCCGTTTTCCATTTAGCCACACCGGCCGTCAGCCCGTTGTCTTTTGCAATCTGTTCGGCTTTTTTCTCATCAATATTAAATGAACAAGCGTTGGAGTCGTTTGCGCAATTCGGAATACCTATTACGTCTTTTGTTGTATCTACATTTCCTTCGGCATCAATTGTAAATTCTATTAGTACATTTACATACGGTTTTTCTGGCATAAACAACCGGTAAGCAATTTTGTAGTCGGGCTTGTAATATTTTGTTTTAACAAAATCCGGTTCAATATATTTATTGAAAAATGTTTTGCCGGTTCTGGCAATAATAAATTCATTAGCTTTTTTAAGAACGCTTAACGGAACGTCCGCGGCGTCTGCCGCGCCGCATGAACAATGACACGAGTTAAGAATAAGCGAAGATGACGATAGAATAATTACAATTAATAAAAACGGAAAATTTTTATAAAACTTATTTTGCATTATTTTCTCACGGTTAGATACACCTCGTCTAATATTTGTTTTGCTCCCGCTTTTAATAAATCTTTTGCCAATTGTTTTCCTATTTTTTCAGGTTCACTTTTTGTGCCTCGAATTTTTTTTCTAAAAGTTAACGAGCCGTCTATACTACCAACAAGCGCGTCAAGGTAAAGGCCGTTCGGCTTCACCTCGGCGTGCGCGCCGATCGGTACCTGACAGCCGCCTTCTAAAGTTCTTAAAAGCGCGCGCTCTGCAAGTACGGATTTATAAGTTGAGTCATCATGAATAGATTGCAGAATTTCATCGACAAATTTGTTTTCGATGTTTATTTCTATTCCAAGCGCGCCTTGCCCCACTGCCGGAAGTATTTCGTCGGCAGAAATAATCGACGATATATGCTTTTGAAGTTTTAATCTTTCAACGCCGGCACGAGCTAAAATAATTCCGTCCCATTTTGATTTTAAAAATTTATCGATGCGGGTGAGAACATTACCTCTTAATTCTTCAATTTTAAAATCCGGACGAAGGTGAAGTAGTTGGCTTCTTCGCCTTAACGAACCGGTAGCAATAACTGCGTTCTCCGGAAGAGATTGAATAGTTGTACCTTTTTTTCTTGCGATAAGAACATCTTCAACCGGGTGACGTTTTGATACCACAGCTAATTTTAGTCCTTCCGGCAATTGTGTTTGGAGGTCTTTCAAACTGTGAACCGCAAGGTCTATTTCTTTATTAAGCAAAGCTACTTCAAGCTCTTTGGTGAACAAACTTTTGTCGCCTATTTTGGAAAGCGCAACATCAAGAATTTTATCACCTTTAGTGTGGATGATTTTTATTTCAACTAATACATTTTTGTTTTTCTTTTCGAGTTCTTTTTTTATAAAACTTGACTGCCAGAGGGCAAGCTCGCTGCCGCGTGAACCGATTACAATTTTTGTTTTCAATTTATTTTTCCTTCTCGCCGTTTTTATCAAGGTCGAACAATTCGCGGATAAGGCTTATTTTTATGGCCGCTTCATCCGTGTTGCCCCCGGATTCTGAAAATTTCTTGATTTCAACTGTCGGGTGGTGAAGTATTTTATTGATAATTCGTTTTGTTATTATTTCCAATTTTTCCTGGTCCTCCGGAGAAAACCTATTTTTATTTTTATCAACTTCCTCGGCCCGTACAGCCTCAAAATAATCCCTTAACGTTTTTATTGTAGGAGCCGCTTCAAGCGAGTTAAACCAGCTTAAAAACGAATTTAGCTCCTCGTCTATAATTTTTTCTACTTTTGGTATTTCTTCTTTTCTTTTAGAAAGATTTTGCTGAACAATTATATTTAACGAATCTATATCGTTATAAAAAACATAATCGATGCTTTTCGCTTCGGGATCTATATCTCTCGGTATCGCAATGTCCATAAATACGCAAGCATTGTAATTCCTTTTTTTCATCGAAGTTTTAATATCGTCTTTTGTAATAATTAAATTTTCAGAACTTGTTGCGCTTAAAACGATATCATATTCATGAAGAAAATTTTTAAAACTTGTAAATGGTAATGTCTTGGCTTGAAGCTTTTCGGCAAGTTTTTCCGCACGTTCAAGTGTACGGTTGGTTATTGCTAATTTTCCTATTCCTCTTTCCTTCAAATGCTTCGCGGCAATTTCACCGGTTTCGCCGGCACCAATAACCAGCGCCGATTTTTTATTTAAGTTGGAAAATATTTTTTCAATTAATTGAACAGCGGCATAACTAACCGTAACGGCGCCTTCGCTTATTGCGGTCTCGGTAATTGCGCGCTTGCCCGCTCTTATTGCCGAATCGAAAATTCTTTTCATCAGGAAACCGGCAAAGTGCGAATCTTCCGCAAGTTGAAATGAATCTTTTACCTGTTTGAAAATTTGGTTGTCGCCTATTAGCAGGGAATCTATTCCGGTTGCAACGCTAAATAAATGCTTAATTGCTTCGGACGATTGAAATAATTGGAAATGTTCGGATTTAAGTCCGGTAACAGATTTATAATTTATAATCGTATTTTGAAGATCGGTAAAAGTAGTATTGGGCCTGGCGGGGATGCCGTAAATTTCCGTACGGTTGCAGGTAGATACAATTAGGCCTTCGCTGAAAAGCTTATCCTTTGTATTTTCTGCAAAGCTTACAATTTCATCGTGGTTGAGGTATAACGCTTCTCTTAGCTCAACCGGCGCGGTTTTATGATTTATTGAAATAGCTAATAAGTTCATAACATCTCAATAAAATGAATGAAAACTTCTGGCTATAAAATTCGTAATGATCGTAGAAAGAATCGCCAGTACGAATCCGATTATTGAAAGAAGAATCACCTTCTTTCCATGCAGTTTGCCGAGCACTTTATTTGTTATTCCAATCCCGTATAAAATCCACACCATCGAAGTGCCGATTAGCTTCGGATCAGCATATGAAAAATTTGGAAACGCTTTGGGAAGCCAGATAATTCCGATGATTATAGCAAAGGTTAATAAAACGAACCCGATTATGGCGGATGAAAAACTTAATCTCTCCAGAACTTCAAGGCTTGGCAGGCGGTCGAACAATAAACCGAATTTGTTAAGTTTTATATCTTTATATAATATAAGATAGAGAAATCCGTAAACCGCAGATATTGTAATTGCCGAATATCCAAGCAGCGCGCTGAACACATGAATTCCGAGAAGATGATTACGCAGCACTTCTTTTACCTGTAATAGATCCTGTATATATAGCGATGAAATAACCTGGAAGACAATTGAGAAAACAATTATGAACGGGCCGGTTCCCCTGATGTCCGTAACAAGCTCAAGTATGAAATAAGAAAAGCTTACCGAGAAAGCCAGAACCGTGAAAATCTCAAAAACATTTGTAATCGGCGGATGGTCAAATTCTATTGTTCTTAGTAACAAATAAAAGAAGTGAAACAACAATGTAAGAAAAAGAAATAATCGTTTGGAATTTACGAATTTCTTTCCGCCTTTCATGAAATCATGAAAGTAAAACCCGAATGTTATTAAATACATAAACGGGAGTATGAAGTTTGAAAAATCTATAACAGCCTTCATATGCATACCTTAACTGACTTATGGCACAAAATTAAATAATTATTTTACATTAAGCAATACAAATATGACTTACCAGTCAGTCACAAATAATAAATTAGCATTTGGGTGAGATTTGCAATCTTTTTTATTTTGTATCTAAGATAATCGGTAAACCGTCTTTTCCGGAGCCAATAATTACAATTTTTGAATTCTGTGAGTTTGCAAGCTTTTCAGTTGCTTCAATTCCTTTCCACCTTAGTAATTTGTCGTCTATTCCTTTAGAAACAATCGCCTGGAAATCTGCAATACCTTTTGCTTCTATTCTTTTTCTCTCGGCTTCCTGCGATTCCCGCTGAAGTACAAATTGCATCCTCTGACTTTCTTGTTCGGCCTTCAATTTTTCTTCAATCGATGCTGTTAAGCCCGCGGGCAAAACTATTTTTCGCAACGGTACGGCTTCAAGAGTTATTCCACGTGGTTTTACAAGCGCCGAAAGTTCGGTTTCAATTTGCTGCGATAGTTGTTCTCTCTCAGTAGTATACAGCGCTTTCGCTTCGTACCTGGCGGTAACCCCTCTTACCACCGATCTGAATTGCGGCACAAGAACTTTTTCGGCGTAATCTTCACCAACCGTTTTATAAATTTTGTTCGCGTTATCAAAACTTAAGCTGTAAAGAAGACTTATTTCCAGCTCGATGCTTAGCCCTTCTTTTGAAGGAACATTCATTACTTCTTTTAATTCTTGAGTTCTCGCGTCAAACTTAACCACATTGGCCATGGGGTTAACAAAATTAATTCCGGGTTTTAAAGTGTTGTCGCTTACGTTTCCGAAGAAATCTATAATGCCAACGTGCCCGGCAGGAATTACAGTCCAGCATTGCATTACGGTAATAAACGCTGCGATTATAAATCCGGCCAGCGCAAAGGTTGCTTCCGATTTGCTAAATCTTTTCTTCGCATTAAAATATACAACGGCAGAAACAACAGCAGCTAATAAAGCAACTAAGAATAACATACTTTTCCTCTGCTAATCATTTTAAATATTTAATTGAGAATATAGTATTACTTTATTTCAATAGAAACTGTATTTACCGGTTCAATGCTTGAATAGATTTTGCCGCACCAAGCCCTCAAAATAATTTATTGAATTTTACCGGCTGCGGTGTAATAATTCTTATTCAATAATTTTTTTTATCAGCTTAGGTTTTTTAACCGGCTTACTATTAAAGCTTAAAATATTATTAAACTTTCCTTCTATAGATTTTACTTTTTGTTTTGATGACGTATGAAGTTCGGCTATTACATCGCCCTTCTTTATATAATCACCAATTTTAATTTTAAAGATAATTCCCGCCGTGGGATCAATTTTATCTTCTTTGGTTTTGCGGCCCGCGCCAAGCTCCAGAGCAAACATGCCCATCGTATAGTTATCAACGGATTCAAGGTAACCGTTTTTTTCCGCGGTAATTTTTTCTATAATTTTTGCTTCGGGATATTTTTCGGGGTTCTTAATAAATTTCAAATTGCCGCCTTGTTCTGCAACTATCTCCATGAATTTATCAAAGGCTTTCCCGTTACTTATTAATACTTTTGATATTTCCGCTCCCTCTTTAATTGAAGACGCTTTACCGCTAAGGTAAATCATCGCGCCGGACAGCGCAATACTTAAATCAAATATGTCTCCCTTTACTTCGCCGCGTAAAACTTTTATCGATTCATAAACTTCAAGCCAATTGCCTATGTAATTTCCAAGCGGCTGATTCATATCGGTAATCATTGCAATTACTTTTTTATCGAACGCTTTTGCAGCGTTTATTAATGAGTGAGCAAGCTTTTCGGAATTCTTTTGGGTTTTCATGAATGCACCGCTGCCGGTTTTTACATCCAGAACAAGCCCGTCAATACCTTCGGCTAACTTTTTGCTCATGATGCTTGCCGTGATAAAAGGAATAGACTCAACCGTAGCGGTTACATCTCGCAATGAATAGATCAATTTATCGGCTGGCGCAATTTCAGCGGTTTGCCCTATTAAAACAGCGCCGCATTTTTTTATTGCGGCTTTATATTCTTTTAACGTAAGGTTCGTTCTGAAACCGGGGATAGATTCCAGTTTGTCTAGCGTACCTCCGGAATGCCCTAAACCTCTACCGGATATCATCGGAACATTAACACCTGCCGCGGCAACAATAGGCGCCAAAATTAAAGAGGTTTTATCGCCTACACCGCCGGTTGAATGTTTATCTACCTTCATCCCTTTTATGGAATCAAGTTTCAGTACTTTGCCGCTGTAAAGCATCGCTTCCGTTAAAGCCGAAGTTTCGTTTTTATCCAGCCCGTTTAAGAAACCGCTCATTAAAAACGCCGAGAACTGGTAGTCCGGTATTTCTTTTTTTGTATAAGAGCTAACCAGATAATTAATTTCTTCTGATGTAAGAGATCCGCCGTCTCTTTTTTTGCGGATTAATTCAACTGTATTCATATTGTTTGATCTTGTTAAAAATGAATTATATATAATTTTATTTAAAACCATTATCGAAAAATAAACATTATTATAATTATTACCGCTTCATATTTTTTAATAATTATTCATTTATCTTACGAATTTTAAACATGCAAGGTTTGAGGCCAGTAATCTTCTATGTGTAATTTTATACATGAAGTAAGTTACTAATGGTACTTTATATAAGGGAGAGCAAGCCATTTGAAGGCTGATTAAAACGCTTTCAGAACGTTTTCAAGACGCTTTCAGAACGTCTTCAGAATAGTTAAGATGAATATTAAGACTAGGGCTGGTGCAGTATATATTTACTGAAAATATTAAACCGACGGTTATAATAAATATAAAAAAAACGGATATAATGCAAGAGTAACCCGCGTCATCATATAAACAGACTGCCCGCTGAACTATAAATTGCTCCTTTCTTAAATATTACCGTGTAGTATTTTTAAAATTATTTTCACACATAGAAATTTCCGTGTGCTTTGGGCAGATAATATGATTTAAAGAGATTAACATGGCTGTATTTTTATTTGTATAGCCTCTTTTTATTGATTATTTTTGTACCCTATTATTTAGAAGGAGTCTGAGAAGTAAAGATGCAATTTAAAACACGAACTCATACATGCGGCGAACTAAGGGAGAATAATATTGGTGAAAATGTTGTATTGAATGGATGGGTTGATACCCGGCGTGATCTGGGAGGATTGATTTTTATCGATCTACGCGACCGTTACGGGATTACTCAAATTGTATTTGAGCCTACGTTTGATAAAGAAGCCCATGAACAGGCGAGCGTGCTGAGAAATGAATTTGTAATTTCCATTGAAGGAAAAGTTAGGAAGCGCCCTGAAGGCACCGAAAACGCCGCATTACCTACCGGCCAGGTTGATATTATGGTTAATAAACTTATAATACTTAATGAAGCTAAGACTCCGCCTTTCCCGATTAAAAATGAAATTGACACAAGCGAAGATGTAAGATTAAAATACAGATATTTGGACTTGCGCCGGCCCGCGTTTCAGAAAAACCTTTTGATGCGCCATAAGATGTACCAGCTTGTAAGAAAATATTTTGATGAAAATAATTTTGTTGAAGTAGAAACCCCCGTACTGATGAAAAGTACTCCAGAAGGCGCTAGAGATTATTTGGTGCCGAGCAGAATTCATAAAGGTAAGTTTTATGCTTTGCCCCAGTCGCCTCAACAATATAAGCAGCTGCTTATGGTTTCCGGGCTTGACAGATATTTCCAAATTGTAAAGTGTTTTAGAGATGAGGATTTGAGAGCCGACAGACAGCCTGAGTTTACTCAAATAGATGTGGAGATGTCTTTCATCGATCAGGAAAATATATTTCAGGTTGTTGAAGGATTAATGAAACTTCTTTACAAAGAAATCTGGGATAAAGAACTAACATTACCGCTTCCCCGTTTATCATTTAACGACGCGATGGAAAAATACGGAAGCGATAAACCCGATATCCGTTTTGATCTTGAAATGGTTACTCTTAATCATGTTTTCGAAAATACATCTTTCAAAGTTTTTCAGGATCATATCAAAAACAAAGGTGTTATAACCGGTATGGTTGCGCCCGGCTGCGGCGAGTACACAAGAAACCAGCTTGATGTTTTAACCGACTTTGTAAAAAAGCAAGGCGCGGGCGGTTTAATATGGATGAGAGTTAAGGACAACGAACTTGACGCTCCCATTGCAAAATTTTTAACCGATGACGAAAAGAAAAACTTAACCTCAGCGCTAAACGCAAAACCCGGCGATCTTATTTTTATTCTTACCGGGCCAAGATTAAAAGTGCTGTCTATTATGGGTTCGCTTAGAATGGAAATGGCAAGACGGCTTGAATTAATTAAGCCGGACTCGGCGCCCAAATTATTATGGGTAACAGATTTCCCATTATTCGAGTGGGATGAGCAGACCAAAAGATATTACGCAATGCACCATCCGTTTACATCACCGCGTTTGGAAGATGTTGATTTTATGGAATCGGATCCCGGGCGTGTACGCGCAAGAGCATACGATCTTGTATTAAACGGAAGCGAAGTTGCCGGCGGAAGTATAAGAATACATAACGCCGATCTTCAGGCAAAAATGTTTAAAGCGCTCGGCATCTCCGATGAGGAAGCCGAGTACAAGTTCGGATTTTTAATGAACGCTTTTAAATTCGGAGCTCCACCGCACGGAGGTATCGCATTCGGGTTTGATAGAATGGCAATGATTTTTGCAGGTGAAAATTCTATTCGGGATGTAATCGCCTTCCCTAAAACGGCATCGGCAATATCGCTTATGGACGACGCTCCATCAACCGTGAGTGAAGAGCAATTGAAAGAATTATATATAAAAATTAGATAAGTATTTTTGAAAGATGACATCTTTCAGATGTCATCTTTTTCTATTTATAGCTAAAATTTTTATTGTTCAAATTATCATAATACGAATAAATTTGCGGGTACACTATTCCGTTTCCGGGTGTTTGGCTATCGTCTTCTTCGGGCTTCCAAAACGGCGTAGTTAAAGCGGCATTTGCAGGTTTATAATAAACCGTTACGTTTCCGTTAAAATTAATTGTTCCCTTGGTAACAACATTACCGTATACTTTACTATTGCCGTTAAGATTTGCGTTACCGCCTGTTAAAATTTGCGCATGAACTTCTACGTTACCGTTCGCATTGAAATCACCTCTTGTATATAAAGCCAAATTACTTACGTTGGGATCTTCCGAACCCGGATTTATTTTAATATTCCCATTCATAATTATATTCCCCTTAACGATAATAGCTCCGTAACCGGAGATGTTTCCGTTAAGTATTAAATCTCCCCCAACATAAACAATTGCGGGCTTATCTTTTGTCCCGAGAGTGTTGTTTCCGTTTAATATCGCATTGTTATTATATACCGTAGTTGCTATGCTTTTATAATCATCAGGATTAAATGAAGGAATGGTTACCAGATCACTCATCTTGCTCCGGTTTGCAAGGTGGTTGGGATTAATATTTGGAATTATGTTCTGATCCAATCTTTGGCTTGGATTTGAATGTGCGTCGCCGTGATAAGTTAAAAAACCTTTTATTGTATTATTTCCGTTCATCCAGAAGTCGCCGTTGGTATGTGCATTAGCGTTCCATTGCGAGTTATTATCATCAACAATATTAACATTTCCATTCATTGTTAAGTTGTTACCTGTAGCTACGGCGTAATCTAGAAATGCGGGCACACTTGCCTGAGGGTTTGTAGATGTAGAGGCAACGGGGATTTGAACAACAGCATAAATGGTATCGGATACATCGCCCGCCGAGCCTATCGCAATAACCAGCTTAGCGTCGGTTAAATGCATATCCGCTCCCTTGTAAAACTGACTGGTGGTATTTTGAATAATTATCTTTGATGTTCCGCCGTTCATTACAATATTGTTAGAACCGGTATATGCAGCATCGGATTGTAAATTTTTCATGGCAATTTCAACGGCGCTAGACGCCAGGTTTTTTGCCTGTGCAACGTCGTATTGGATGACCGCATTATTATCCATTGA
>DAIERC010000387.1 GCA_027347125.1 Ignavibacteriales bacterium | reverse complement strand
TCCGGTAAAAATAAAATTATCCGCCCAAACAGTTCCCGTAGCATTTTTACCCGCAACAAAGCTGATAATCATTTTCCAGGCAGCCTTAGGCAATGATATTTGCCCAGGCTGAGTTGTATCGGCAATCCATCCGCTGCTTGTAGCCACGCTTTGATCGATTGGTAATTTAACAGTACCTATTAAAGCTCCCGCGCTGTCGTAAAAGCTATAAGCAATATACCATTTCTGGTCTTCGCTGGTGGGATTTGTATTTAGGTTAAACGTTTTAACAGATGCGCCAAAAAGAAGATCAACATTTGCAGAAATAGTCTGGGACCAAATATCGCACATATTGTCTGAAACCCATGAAGCCGAGTCCCCCGTTGCTGTTTTTTCAATTTTTATAGAATGCCCCATAGAAATATATTGATCGGTTGCCCATGTTAATGTACTGCCTGATGGCTGATTACCGATATTCCAGAAAGCCGGAAGGTTACTTTCAAATCCCCCAATTTGATCTAGTTTGGATTGTGCATTGCCACGCAATTGAAATATGCACACCAGGAAAACTGCCAGTAAAATCGGAAATTGTAGTCCGAGTTTTTTCATAGCTTCGCTCCTTTTTTAGTTTGGTGTTATTTGATATTTAGTTACAGAATAATTTCTTGGACGATTTAGAACGCCTGGCAAATCATTTATTGATTTCAACTCCGGGTTCAAAACTTCAACGTCAATTTTCCCGGATACAAGCAGTTCAACGGATCTTGAAAATGTAAACGGATTTAGTAAAGAACTTTTAAGTGTTATTTCGCGGTGAAAAAAATCCTGAAGATTAATTTTTAACGTATCTTCTTTTCCGGCCAAACCGAAAATAACAATTTTACCTCCTTTTTTTGTTAAACTTAAAGCTGTTTGAGCTGCCGTCTGGTTTCCGGCACATTCTATTATCACATCGGGCCCGCCGGCAGTTAATTCCGAAATCTGCAGATTCATCTCCGGACTGTTGGGGTCAAATGTAAAATTAGCTCCGAGCCGTGAAGCTATTTCTCTTTTGCCGGCTACCGGTTCGATTACTATTATCTTTCCCGCTCCCGATATTTTTACTAACTGGAGCATTAACAATCCTATTGTTCCCGCGCCTACAATAGCAACAGATTGGCCGGCTTTTACAGCCGCCTGGTCTATGCCGTGTACACAGCACGATAACGGCTCGGCAAAAGATGCAATTGAAAATGGAAAGTCTTTAGGAATTAGATAAGCCTGCCCGGAAGGAACAATTGAGTACTCTGCAAAACCGCCGTTAAGTGTAACGCCCAGCGCTTTTAAGTTTGAGCAAAATTGAATATTACCGGTTCTGCAGTAATTACACTCGCCGCAATAAATATTCGGATCAACGGCAACCCTGTCGCCTATTTTAACTCCCGTAACATCGCTGCCCGTTTCAACAACGGTTCCTACAAATTCGTGCCCTGGGATTACAGGCGGCTTTGATGGAGCTTCACCGGCAAAGATATGAAAATCTGTACCGCATAAACCGCACAAGCCGATTTGAATCCTCAAATCCTTTTTTTCTAATTTTTGTAATGTCAGGTCTTTGATCTCAAGTTTTCCGGGTCCCTCGAATATAGCCGCCCTCATCATATTACCTTGAGCTAAATTGTAAAAATTATATTCTCTTTGTTGATTTCCTTATTACTAGTTCTACAGGCACCAGTTTTTCCTCAGTAGGTGTCTTGTTCTCTTTAAGTATCTTAGCCATAAGTTTCATAGCCTCGGCTCCCATTTCGGTTTTCAAAACTTTTATAGTGCTTAACGGAGGAGTAATAGATACGTCAGCCTCAACATCGTCAAAACCTATTATAGAGATGTCCTCCGGTATACGGATGTGCTGCTTTCTAAGATATTGCATAACACCTATAGCCATGGCGTCGTTACATGCAAAAATTGCCGTTATGTTTTTATTTTGTTTAAAAAGTTTTTCGGCCGCGTTATAACCGTTTTCTCTCGCGGGATAATCTTCGTCGTCAATAATAATTCTATCATCCACGGCCAGCCCGGCTTTTTTCAAGGCCTTCTTATAGCCCTTCAACCGGTCGTTAATACTAGGATGGTTGATATCACCGCCGATAAAAGCTATGCGTTTATGCCCGAATTCTATTAAATGATTTGTGGCCATTACGCCGCCGTTAAAATTATCTATCAATACAGAAGGATAACTTTTTCTTTTGGGTAAATAATCTACAAATAAAATCGGCACATCAACGGTGTCTAACTTTTCAATAAAAGTATCTGGCACTTTTCCGGCAACAATAACACCGTCTACGTTTCTTTCAAGTATAAAACGGGGCAGCGGCTTGGATTTGTTCGGTTTTGAATCTACCGTGGTAAGCAATAAGTAATATTCGTTTTCCCTTGCTTCGAATTCCGACCCTAAAAATATTCTCGTGTAAAAAGGTTCGGTTCTAAGAAAGTGATCGTCTGTAAGAACAAAGCCGATATTACCGGTTTTGCGCGACACCAATCCTCTTGCGGAATGGGACGGATGATAGTTCAACTCTTTAATAGCAGCCATAACCTTGTCTTTAGTTTCCTGCGGAATTCTTTTATGATTATGAATTACAA
>DAIERC010000383.1 GCA_027347125.1 Ignavibacteriales bacterium | reverse complement strand
AAAAGTTTTGGGTGTTGTTTTTAGCCCGAACCTGAAAGGTAAAGATAGATTATCAACACAATTTACGGATAACGACCCTTTTTATATTGTTAAAAATTCCGACATCAATAAAATAAAAAGCGTTAGATTTTATCTTGATTGCGGTGACGACGATTTTCTTTATAAAGGTAATGCTTATTTCCATGTGCTTCTTAGAGATTTGAATATACCGCATGAATATAGAATGCGCGATGGAGGACATCAATGGACATACTGGAGAAGCGGATTACCCAAAGGGTTGAAATTTATCGGTGAGTCTTTTCATCAACAATAATATTTGTTGTGTAAATTCCCGGCATTAAATATTTTATTATTTTAATATAAACGAAGTAATTTCACACTGTTCAATTGAAGTTACTTCGCTTTATTTCTAAGCGTCGGGAAGAACTTATAACAAACCCTTTTAATATCTATTCCATTTATCCGGTTGCGGCTTGATAATTTTATTTTTGATATTTGAAAAAATTAAAAATTAATATTTATGATACTGCCTATATTAGCCTACGGGCACCCCAAGTTAAGACAGAACAATAACGATATAACAAAAAATTATCCAAATCTGAAAAACTTAATTTCGGATATGTGGGAAACATTATATGCGGATGACGGCGCGGGCTTGGCAGCGCCACAAATCGGCAAATCGATACGATTGTTTATTGTTGACTCGGTACAGATTTATAAAAATAGCAACAGCCGCGGAAGAGAAAGATTCATCGGTGATGAAGGTATAAAAGAAGTTTTTATTAATCCTGAAATTACGGAAACTAACGGCAATATGTGGATTCAAGCTGAGGGCTGTTTGAGCTTTCCAACTTTATCTTTGGATATCGGGCGAAAAATATCATGCACAATTAAATATCTGAATGAAAATTTTGAAGAGAAGGAGAGAATTTTTATCGGCACCACAGCAAGAGTGATATTGCATGAGTATGACCATATTGAAGGAATTTTATTTACTGATTATATAAATAAAGAAGCGATAAAAGATGAACTTGAAAAAATATCACGCGGCGATGTAAATGTTAATTATAAAATGGTATTTAACAATTCCCCCAAATAATTATATATTATTTATTAAACCAGGAGCGGTTTCCTGGTTATAATTATACCACTTTGCTTCAGCTAGTTTCTTATCGAATCAATAATCTTTTATCAATTTAATCAAAAAAATAATCGGGAAGATTTTGGTAATACATAATTCTTAACGATTAAGAATCCTTTATCCTGGCACTCAATTTGTGAACCCTAACAGTAATTTATAAATAGCTTAGCGGTAAAACATTTTACATCATTCCGATATTTGTGTTGCTGCGACGACTGATAATTAAGTAAAGCGGTTTTATCCTTTCGCACCGGTAGCAAGCACTATTGTTATCAACATATGCATGAATATAAGAAAACCGATTTTTTATTTTATGTGTGCTCTTCAATTAAAAATTGTTACGAGGTATTTCATGTCTAAAAAATTATACTTTCTATTTATTCTGTTTTTATCAGTATTCATTTTTCCAATCAGCTTTGGTCAGGAAAATACTTCCGGTTCAAAACTGCAAATAAATAATGAAGGCTATTATGAAATCCAAAGCCTAAACGTTATGATGTTTGATGATTTCTATCCTGAAGGCCATCAGGGCGGGCTAACTATTGTTCAGTTCGGTAAGCGTGTTGCCGCCAACGGCGATGTAAGATTAGAACCAACTCCGGGCCAATGGTCTCCGGTTCCGGTAGTTGGTAAAAGAACAGTAGACAAAGAACGCGGTATAATAACCGTTGAATTGTGGTACCCCGACTCAAGTAAAAACGGAAAAGGGTTTAATCCGATTGATTACCCTGATCTAAAATTTAAATATCAAATTAAAACGGAAGCGGTTGGCAACAGTATAAAATTAACTGTTAACCTTGAAAAACCATTACCGGAAAAGTGGGCCAATAAAGTAGGATTTAATCTGGAATTGTTTCCTGGCCAATATTTCGGCGAACATTATTTTATGGATAATAAATCAGGAATCTTTCCCAGGCAAGCTAACGGCCCGGTTAAAGTTGATGGCAACGGAAACCTTGAGGCGGTTCCTATGGCGGTTGGAAAAGAATTGATTGTTGCGCCTGGCGATGAAGAAAAAGAAATAAAATTTGTAAGCAATAAAAGCGAACTCCAATTGTTAGACGGCAGGGATTTGTATAACAACGGCTGGTTTGTACTTCGTTCTACAATTCCGGCAGGCGCTGTTAAGAATGCCGTTGAATGGATTATAACTCCTAGTATAAATACTGCGTGGAGATATAAACCTGTTATACAGGTATCACAGGTTGGATATCATCCTGAGCAAGTGAAGTTCGCGGTGATCGAATTGGATAAATTAACAGACTCATTTAAACAGATACAATTAATTAAAATAAATGATGATTCGGAAACAGTAGTAAAAGATGACGCTAATCCGGTTCTATGGGGAAAATTTTTACGTTACAAATATTTACGTTTTGATTTCACGGATGTTAAAACAGAAGGTTTGTATAAAATAAAATACGGTAATACCGAGTCGAATGAATTTGAAATAAAGAAAGATATATATTCGCAAAATGTATGGCAGCCAACACTTGAGTATTTTCTGCCGGTTCAAATGTGCCATATGAAAGTTGAAGACGGCTACAGGGTATGGCACGGGCTCTGCCATATGGATGATGCTACAATGGCTCCAATTAATAAAGATCATTTTGACGGTTATAGCCAGGGGCCTTCTACGCTTACAAAATATAAATCGGGCGAGCATGTTCCCGGCTTGAACATAGGAGGATGGCACGATGCGGGTGATTACGATTTAAGAGTTGAATCGCAAGCAGGCACTGTTTACAATCTCGCGCTTGCGTATGAATTTTTTAAAAACGATTATGATCAAACAACAATAAATGAAAAAACAAGGTTAACAGAAATTCATAAACCTGACGGGAAACCGGATATAATTCAGCAACTGGAACATGGTTTACTTTCGATTGTCGGAGGCTATGAATCTTTGGGAAGATTATATCGTGGAATTCAGGAAGCAACTCTTCACCAGTATGTACTTCTTGGCGATGGCATGAACGCGACTGATAATCTTATTTATAAAAAAAATGGGAAAGATCCCATCTTGCATCTGCCTTTACCGGATGATGACAGAATGGTTTTTACCGAAGTTAATCCTAAAAGGGAACTTTATGTTGCGCAGGTTTTGGCCTTGTCAAGTACGGTTTTGCAAAAGTTTAATCCGCTTCTTGCAAAAAAATGTTTAAATATTTCCGAAGCGCTTTACAATGCTAACTTATCCGCCAGTGCTGGAGATAAAATAAATGCCGCCGCCGAATTATATTTAGCTACTTCAAAAAAAGAATACGAAAAATTACTTTTAGATAATGCGGAGCTGATAAGCATGAACATTATCAATTACAG
>DAIERC010000354.1 GCA_027347125.1 Ignavibacteriales bacterium | reverse complement strand
ACAGAAGAGAATTTAATATTTTCTTTCGCCAATTTTTCTTTAAGAAGTTTACCGTTGTTTCCGCCGTAAAAAGTAAAAGCAAAATTTCCCGTACTTAATTGGTTAAGCTGTCTGCTTACGTTTATACCTTTACCGCCAACTTTAATTTCTTCTTTTCCGTCCCGATTTTCAAGGCCAAAATTAACATTCTTAAAAGAGAATCTTCTTTCAAGAAGGGGATTTATAGTAATAGTTAAAATCATAATCACTCTTTTTATCTTCTAAATCTATACAGCTCGCCGGTTATTGGAGTAATTAGCCTGTAGTCCCCGAAACCGGTATCGTCAATAAAAACAAAACTTTGGTTTAATTGATAATAAGACCACACTTCGTACGGCTTCGAATCGATATCAAAGGGGTGTCGCTCAACATTGTTAGGAGGGCCTAAAAGAATAAAGACCATTCCCATGTCGGTGCGCCAGCCTTGGAAGTACCTGGAAAAATGAGCATTTGCATACGCAACTCTTCTGTAATATTCATCAAACACTTCGTTTTCTTCCGTAGAAGGCGTAGGGTCTTGAGTTTTCCAGAACTCTTTAAAGCGTTTAAGTTTTTCATTTTTAGTTTCAGCATTTTTTATATGACTGATCTCAGAGGCTGATGCTATATATACCATTTCATCGGTAGCTTTATCCAGATCTGTAATAGATACCGGCATTCCTATCCATCTGGAAAAGAACGACTTGCTTACTTCCGCAACAACTCTATTATTTGCCGAGTCGCCGGCCTGTATTAGAAGCGTATAATATCCAAAACTGAAGCTGCTGTCTTTTAATGTATAAAATATTTGTGTTTTCCCGGTATCAACATTTCTATAAGTAGTATCTTCAAAAACAGTCTGTTTCTTATCGTCTGATATTGTATATATTAAAAATAGTTTATGCGGTTTTTGAGAATATAATTCGTAAAAAACCGGTAAGCCGTTTTGTATGTAAGCAACATTACGTGAAATATTCGGGGAGATTTTATTTTTACCGTCTTCTTCATACCTTTTGTTTAGAAACATAATATCGCTAAGCGCAACATTACCCGAAAGATTTCTTACGGTAAATTTTGATTCTAATGGAAACTCTTTATTCGATTCCTTATCTTGAACCGAACTCCTGAGAACATATTTACCGGGGTGCAGATAAAAAGATTTTAGATTAAGTGTATAATTATTTTTAGAAACAGTCTCATCAAAATTTTCCACTTCTACTTTAGAATCCCACGTTTTTTCCGCAATTACTTTTTCTTTATCCTCGTTAAACACCGAAAGGTTGATAATGTAGTCGGCAATAAATTTATTTTCCGATTTAATAAATTGAATGCTTGTATATGGAATCTGGATGAACACATCCACTCGTGTAGTGCCGTTTTGTCCCGAAGAAAAATTAAGAAGCTCCTGGAAAAATTTAGGAGAACGTCCGTAGGAATTTTGCTCTGTGGCCAATTCTACCTGTGCGCTAACCGGCAGGATGAAAATACCGGCGAAGAGAAAAGTTAAATATTTTACTCTCATTTTTAACTCCGGTTTTAAATTACACGAGCAAATAAATCGTACTCATCGTAATCATAAACTTCGGTATTATAAAAATTTCCCTCAATTAAATTACGGTCTTTTATCGGGATCAATACTTCGCCGTCAACTTCGGGCGCATCTCTGTAAGAACGGCCCACATAAAAATCTCCCTCAACTCTTTCTACAAGCACTTTGAGTTTTTTATTTACAAAATTTTTATTCTTCATGAGAGATATATCTTTTTGAATTCCCATTAAAATATCTTTACGTTCCTGTTTTAAACTTTCGGGTACCGGGTTTCCCAAAATAAAGCTGGAAGTATTTTCTTCGACGGAATAAGTAAATACGCCTATCCTGTCGAATTCTATTTCCTTCACAAAGCTGCACAATTCGTTAAAATCATTTTCAGTTTCGTTAGGGTATCCAACTATAAAAGTAGTTCGCAACGTAATGCCGGGAATTTTGTCTCTAAGTTTATGCAGCAGCTCTCTTGTTCGTTCGGCAGTAACGCCGCGTCTCATTGACTTTAAAACATTATTTGAAATATGCTGTAAAGGTATATCCACATAATTTAATATTTTAGGGTTACTCGCTATTACTTCTATTAAGCTATCTGGAAATTTGGACGGGTAAGCGTACATCAGCCTTATCCATTCTATGCCGTTTATTCCGCTAAGCCTATTTAACAGGTCTCCGATATTTTTTTTATTATTCAAATCTTTGCCGTAGTCCGTTGTATCCTGGGCAATAATCACGAGTTCTTTAGTATTGTTTTTCGCAAGGAATTCGGCTTCCTTAATTAATTCGTCCATCGGTTTTGATTTGTGCAGCCCTCTCATCAGAGGAATTGCGCAAAAAGAACACGGATGATCGCAACCTTCGGATATTTTTAAATAAGCGGTATGCGATGGAGTTGTTAAAAAACGCTCGCCGAGTAAATTATATTTTAGTTCGCCGCCAAGTTGTTTAAGTATGCCTTCGTATTTTTCAGTACCGAAATAGGCATCAACTTCCGGAATTTCTTTTTGAAGATCTTCGCTATAACGTTCCGAAAGACAACCGGCAACTATAACTTTTTTAATTTTCCCTTTCTGCTTTAAAGCAACGGCTTCCAGTATTGTATTTACCGACTCTTCTTTTGCAGCATCAATAAAACCGCAAGTATTAATTATTACGGTTTCGGCTTTGTTCGGGTCGTCGGTAAGTTTAAAGTTGTTTAATCTCAGTTGGTTCATCAGCCTTTCCGAGTCAACTGTATTTTTGGAACAACCCAGCGTTATAACACTAACTTTTTCTCTAGTCTTCATTCAAAATTTTTCCCAGCAATATGCTGTCATTACTTATCATCTTCCAAAATATTTTAGATACAAAAGCACAACGGGCGCCGTGTATAAAACAGAATCGAACCTGTCAAATATTCCTCCGTGGCCGGGAATAAGGTTGGAGGAATCTTTTACCCCGGCATCCCGTTTAATCAGCGACTCAATCAAGTCACCTATCTGGCCAATTGCCCCAATAATAATTCCAAGGGCAATTGCAGATGTCCAATCTAAAAAATCAAGAAAGATTACTTTTGATAAAATCATGGCTACTATGGCAAAAATAAAGCCCAAAAATGCTCCTTCCCAGCTTTTATTTGGACTAACCCGTGGAAAGAGTTTATGCTTACCCAATGCAGTGCCTCCGAAAAATGCCGCAGAGTCGCACACCCAAATGGTAAGGAATAGTGCAATTATTAAAAGACCGCCCTGGTTATATACATTATCAGCTTTATGATAAAATTCTCTTACCCCTATTAAAGAGCTTGAGAATAAACCGATATAGAATATTCCGAGCAGCGTAGAGCCGGTATTATAGATTGCCGAATTTTTATTGCGGAATAATTCTATGCCGGTAAGCAATACAATAAGTAACAGTATGAATGAATAAGTATCAAAAAAGGAATTATATTGATTCGTCAGCAAAAAAATAATTGCCAAATATCCAAGTAAAAGATTGACCTCGGCACCTTTGTTTTTTACCAGCGCACCGTATTCGTAAAAGGAAACAAGTGCTATCATCAGGACAAACATGAAGAAGAATAAATTTCCGAAATAGCTTGCCGCCAAGATTAAGGGTATTGTAAAAACAGATACCCAGACCCGTTTAGCAGTATTGCTTACAGTCATTACTCTTCTTCCTCATCGCCGCTTTGATTTTTTATCTGTTCAATAAAACCGATGGCGTTATTCATATCTTCTTTATGCACCAGCAATTTAACAACCGAAAAATCTCCCGGCGCTGGAAAGTTTCTATCCTTCTGAGATAATATTGTAGCCGGAATTCCGGCGCCTTCTAAATTATCCCGCATCATTTCAATTTCATATTCCTTATCGGATGTATAAATAACCTCCCAGTTTTCTTCAGTCCAATCTTCCGGTTTTACAAAATACTTTTCATCAACAAGCGGAGCTCCGCAATCCGGGCAAATAGTAATCCCCTTAACATATTCATAATCGCAATTTGGGCATATCGGCATATATCCTCCTACACAATTTTTCTTTTTGAATAGTACTTTTTAATCAAATAAATTACCGAAGCAAAAACAACAGATAAAATAATAAATATTACAACCGAAGAACGCAGATCAAAATTTTTATCAACAGAGCTGTTTATAATGTCGTCGTCGCCGTAAATAAAATAAAGAATAACGGCCGCAAAGTTGTTTATGAAGTGAAGAGTAACAGGTACAAAAATTGAGTCGCTTATGTAAGCAGCAAACCCGAAATATAATCCCAGCCCGAATAAAGGAATTAAGCCGTAAGGATTAAAATGGTACAAAGCAAAAAACATAGCTGTAATTGCCGCTGCCCAGAAAGATTTGAATTTAAATTCGAAACTTCGCTGGATAAACCCGCGGAACATTGTTTCTTCGCATATGGCAGGTATAACGGAAACTATAAGTATTATTATTATTCCGTCTAATACGGAATGCGCCGTAAGAAGATTTCCGTATGTTTTATCAACCATATCATTAAGCTTGTCAAGCAGTTGTTTTACCGAATGAACCATAGACGAATTTGCGGCAAGTATTTTTATAAAATAAGTTTGCAGCGAAAGATAATATTGTAAAAGCGGCGTAAGAACAACTATGCCTAAAGAGAATAATAAAATTTCTTCTATCTTCGGCAGATGAAAACGAATAATTGTTGTTACATCTTCATAAACCCATTTTGAAAAAATCAGCGCGGGCAGTAATATAAATAAAACCTGGCTGGCCATCGTCATTAAACGAACGCTGTTAACCGGCGCGTGCTGATAATCGAATCCGAAAACCAATAATGTTAATAATCCGCCGACAATCTGGTAAAGGAAAAAACCGCCGAGCAAACCAATTATTCCGGCAGTAACCGGTGAAATCTTCGGATGGATATGATTTACCGGGGAATATTTTTCATCATTAGTGGAATCGTCCGGATTTTTTTCCGGTTCTTCATTTAACTGTTTATTACTAAAATCATCCATAGTTTATGTGAAAATAAAAAAAAGAGTAAATATTTCCTATTGCAGAATAACCGGGAAATCTTTTATCATTTAAAAGGTTTTTAGAAGAAATGATTTATTATTAACCTAACAAACATGATACCGGCTTTGTATGGATATAAGCTTAAAAAATTTCCTAATTTACTTTTGAAGTCAATTTTCCAGCCAGGCCCTGGTAGCTTGTTAAATCGGCATCAATGGAGCCGATAACCACTTTTGTTTTTACCTTAACAGGAATTTTTAATTCATCATCGGAAAGCCAGACAAATATACTTCCCTCGCTCTTAAACAGTCCGCCTTTTTTTATTATCGGTTCAACTATAAAACAATTGAAAGTACCGGCGGGCACGGTAATTCTTTCTTTACCGAGATACTTTACGTCAAGGTTATACACCGTGTCTTTATAAAAATTTTGAAGATGAATTAGATCGTCTTTTCTCATTGTAGCGTAATCAATAGTACGTGCGAAATAAAAAGCGGAAACAATGTCGTTAACATATTTTGGAATTTTATATTCGCCCTCGCTGGTTTTGGCTCTTCCGTTGCGCTGGTCAAAGAAGGCCGAAAAATCCCTGCTGTAGCCTCCTTCACGGATGTGCTGTTCAAACCTCCACGGGAAAAGCCCATCAACATCAAGGTAAGTTTCATAGTGATCTCTTACTTTATAAATCCAATCGAAGCTTGGAACTGAATTAACATCAAACGTAATATTGTATGCGTTTCTGCCTGAAATTCTTTTAATTCTTGGAATTGCCATAGTAGCTATACCGGCGGTAACAAAACCATATTTCACATCAAAAGTTAATTTCTCGCCGACGGTAAATGCCTTATTGTTTAACTTTCTAAATTCGTTGTTATCTTTTTGAATGCCCGCTCCGAGAAATAGGAGAACAGATACAAAAAAGAAAGCCGATATGAGTGAATTGTTTCTATACATGAATTTCTCCGTCAAGTGATAAATTCCGATAAATGCCCTCAATACTTTCAAAAACTCCATTTAAGTTTACACTGTTCATACAATTTAACTGCTCGCATTGTTCCCTGGTGCAATTTGAACAATCAATACCCGGCGTAAAGATAAAACTTTTAGTTGAGTATGGCCCCCATCTCTCTGCCGAACACGCCTGTATCTTAGGGTAAAAACCGATAACAGATTTTCCGAGCGCCGCAGCAATATGCAACGGGCCGGTTGAATTTGCAACAAAAATATCCGCTCTGTTGATTAACGCCACCAGTTCGGGCAAATCGAATAACCCGGCAAAATTTTTTGCATTATCTGATGATTTAATTTCCTCACAAATATTTTTTTCTGTTTTACTGCCGGTTAAGACAACGTGAAATTTACCGGAATTATCAACCATAGTTACCAGTTTTTTAAACTTTTCAATAGGCAAATCTACAGCGCTACCCCCGCTGCCTGGATGAAAGATAATAACCGGTTTCTTATCGTCGATTCCGTTTTCTCTAAAAATATTATTTACTTTTTCCGCGGCTTCTTTATTTACGGTTAAATTAAATTTAACCGTACCGGCATTAATATTTTCGTTAATGCCTATTTGCTTTAACAGCTCAACATTAAATTCAAGTTCGTGCTTATCGGCGTATTTGCGATGCGAATATATTTTATTTGTAAACAGGAACGAGTACCATCTATAACCTGTGCCGATTCTAGTTTTTATACCGGAAAGGAATATAATTAATGCAAGAAAAAAAGTAGGATAAACGATTATTGCGGCATCGAAATCATATTTTTTAATTAAGCTTATGTTGCCAAACAGTACAGGTTTGCCGTTTTCTTCTTTAAGCACAATTGTTTCATCAACATCCGGGTGATTGTTAACTAAACCTTTGGTATAATTTCTCGAAAGGAAAGCAACCTTGCAACCGGGCAGATGTTTTTTTATGATACCAGCCATAGGCAATGAAAGCACAACGTCGCCTATTCTATCGGTTCTTATAATTAATAAATTTTGTGGTGCTTTCATTTCTTTGAGACGTATGGATTATCTTTAATATAAAATCGCCACGGTAAATTTACTGATTTTTTAATTCCGATTCTTTTTGTAATTACAATTTTACTTCCGGGTAATTTAGGCCGGTCTAAAATATAAATTTTATCGCCGGTTAAGTCTATTCCGTAATGTAGCTTTGTAATGGAAAATGCCCGGCAAACTTTACCGGGGCCGCTTGTTAAATTAAGTTTTTCTTTTTCCGATCTTAGTTCATGCCCGAACCTGTTGCTTATCATTTTATCAATACCGTCAACCGGTTCTACTGCGCGTATCAACACCGCGGTACCTTTCCCTTCTCGCCCTGTTACAACATTACAGCAAAAGTGAGCACCATATGTAAAATAAACATAAAGGAACCCTCCCTCGGCAAACATTATCTCGTTTCGTTTTGTCTTCCCGATAAATGTATGAGCCGCTTCATCAACCTCACCATCATATGCTTCTACCTCTACAATCTTACCGGAGAAGATAATATCTTTGTCTGTTTTTACCAGAATCTTCCCCAACAGTTCTTTGGCAACGGTAATTACGTTACGAGTATAAAAACTACGTTCAAGTTTAATGTTTAAAGAATCGGGTTTCATTTTTCGGATTAGTTAAAAGAAGGAATAATCTGGAGACTAAGATTCAAGCTCAGAGTTCAATTCATTTATTTTCTGAGTATAGTAATCAATTTTTTGCGGATTCTTTCTAATTAATTTTTTATATACTTCAATCGCTTCGTTATACTCGCCTTGTGTAGTATAAATTTTAGCAAGAGTTTCGGATACTATAAGATTCCCTTCCGAAAAATTATTTAACTCATATTCGGTGTCGCTGGTTTTATCTGTAACTTCCGGTATTTTGGCAGTAGAAATTCTTTTAGCTAATTCCGCAAGCCTTTCTTCTACCGATGCTGTTTCGTAAGATTTAGCAGCCGGTTTAGCAATTTCCGGTTCACGTAATTTTTCCGGTTTTTCATCTTCAAAAAGGAAAGCGTTTTTGGTATTGCCGTCAAAAAGGGAGCGCTGCTTTTTAATATTCTCCAGTTCTTTCAGGTAGTAATCATAAGTTTTTTTCG
>DAIERC010000350.1 GCA_027347125.1 Ignavibacteriales bacterium | reverse complement strand
AATCATCAACGCAATTCCGCCGTAAAGAATTTGAACGTTTATAAAATCTCTTGGTTGTAATATTACCCACACAGGGGCGCCTGCGGCAAATAGCACATATACGGAAATGATAATCATCCATACTGACGGAGAAAGAGAAACAGGATATATGACTCCTACAACTACCGATATTACGCAAGTTGATATTGCAAGCAAATAAGATAAAAATGTTTTAATTCCTTTTTTATAAATTAACCAGCCAAGCACCGGAGAACTTAAGGTTATAATTATAACAGACATTGAAGCGATGCCGCCGATTTTTCCGTAAGTAATTCCGTTTTTTGTTACCGTGTGTAAAAAAGTTTGCTCACCGGATGCGGCCAATTTATTTAGCGGCCATAGCGATGTAAGCGAGATGGCTGTGGCGCTTAAGAAAGATGAAGTAATAAGTACAAGCATGAGAATCGTAAATGTTATAAAAAGATTAAAGCCTGTTTTGCCTAAAGTTTTTCTGGCAACTTCAGCCATAGAACGGCCGCCTTCACGAACACTGATGAACAGGGCAGTAAAGTCATGCACAGCACCAATCAAAACTCCACCTACTACAACCCACAGCCACGCAGGAAGAAACCCGTAAAGTATTGCCATTGTAGGCCCAATAATAGGCCCCGCGCCGGCAATAGCGGAAAAATGATGGGCAAACACCACATACCTTTTGGTAGGGACAAAATCACGACCGTCATTATTAATGCTTGCAGGCGTTGGATTGGAAATATTCTCACCCAATATTTTTGCAATGTAGGTAGCGTAAAATCTGCTTGCAAAAATAAACAAAAGAATTGCAATACCAAGATAAAACAGAACGTTCATTGTTTCCCCCGCAGGTTAATGATACATTCAAATAAAACATCCGGAAATAGAAAACCGGCTGAAGATTTACAAAATTTTTTGTTCAGCCGGTATAAAATAAGTAATTATCCCAAAAGAAAAACTATTAATCTTCCGCTTTTAGTTTAAATCCTTTAAGCATCCATTTTTTTGCAAGTATCAAACCAACCGGACTAATAATTGCTATAAGCCCGTAAATGAACCACATCATGCCGGTATGCATTTCCGAAGGCGGAGTATCTAACGGAACGTAATGCATTAAGAACCAACCGGAATAAAAACCGGTAATTACTTTTGTTAAGAACCATGGAAACTGTCCTACTCCCATATATAAACCGGTCATTCCTTTGGGGGCAACTTCAGCGATCCATTGTAAAAAACGAGGTTGCCACATCGCTTCGCCAATCGTGGAGAATAAGACATAAGTTAAAAACAAATATAAGTTAGGCCCGGTGGCAAGCAGAAAAGTAGGAAGCGCCATTACAATAGTTCCGTATATCATCATCTTGTAAACGTTTGCTCTTGCGGTTAAACCCGCTACAATGGGCGCAAGAATAAAAATCAAAATCGGGTTGATATTTGAAAATACTTCAAAATATTTACTTACGATTGAACCCGCAAAAGCCCTATCAAGATAATAAGGAATAGTAAGCCAGTTATGCGCAAACAAAGTTTGAACCGGAATTAATATAAAAATAAAGAAAGCAAACCGTTTATCCCTGAATGGATGTTCCGGCCTTCTTCTTAAGAATTCAGCAACAGCAACAGCAAAAGCAACGATGGAAAGAACAAAAAAGAAATCAATCCATACATTAAACACAAGCACGGTAAATTTAATATCGAAGTTTAAAGGATTTGAAAACGCGAGGTTGGACATCAGAAACAAAGCAACAGTAAGAACAGAATAAATTATTACAGGGATGTTATTAATTTTTTCTTTAGCAATGCTGCTACCGTCTTCTTCATCGTCCCGTGCTTCCAGCCCGTCTTTTTCCATAGCCGCTTTAACATTGGCAATTGCGGCCTTATCGGTTTTCTTGCTCAAAAGTATAAGGGTTAAAAGCAACGAAATTAATGTAATGCCTACATAAACCCAAAACACTGCGTCCAATCCGTTCGGAGGAAATGTTTTTGCAAAGCTCCTTCTAGTAAACGACGAAATAAAACCCGAAAAGAAAGCACCCAAATTCATAAGGCCGTAAATAACAGCGTAACCCATCGCCGCAGTTTTCGGTGTTGTATATCTTTTAACACCCGCATAAGCGGCCGGCTGATATAACCCGTAAAACAAGACCATAATTAACAATCCGCCGCACATCGAGAAAAACATGGGCGACCAAAGACCGTTTGCCAGCCCGATGCTACGGGAAAGAGAAATTAGAACTCTGCCTAGCAGCATTCCTATAAATGAAATAGCCAACGATTTTCTTACACCAAGTTTATCGGCATAACCGCCGAATATCAACATAGAAAAAGTAATACCCCCGGTAACAAAGCTGTAAATAAGGCTTGCCTGCGTATCTTCCAACGCAACATTTTCCGAGGAGTACTTACCGAGGATAGTAAGTATTCCAAAATATACCAATCCTTCAAGTATGTACGGCACATTAACGCCCCACAGTGCTTTGGGCGCTTTTACAAACGCAACAAAAGTTTCTCCAAGTTCTTTGAAAGAATCTTTAACAACTTCGGAGAAACTTTTAGACGGGGTCTCTGTTTTTTGATCTTCGATAATTTCAGACATAAAATATTCCCGTTAAGTTTTAATAACGAAACAACTATTAATTAATCTAACAAAACAATATGGGAACTATCGGGATTATTTTGAACTTCCCTGATAATTCTTAACCCGTTCGATCCGGCAAGTTTTAATAGGCCTCCTTCTTTTTGAAAGGATTTAAAATTTTTATAATGATCCCTGCCGGCAACGAATTCAACAACAATATTAAGTAAACCAAATAAATTTTTCGGCTGAGGTACAATATAATCACCAATTATTATTTTATCGGCTATTGCTCTGGCTTTTTTAATTACATTACCTCTTTCCGTTATGTCCAGTTCATGAATCATATAAGTAATTACGGCGTAATCAAATTTTTTATCCAGCATACCGGCCATTGTATTGGCGTTGCCGTGAATAAATGAAATGTTGGTTAAACCCGTTTTGCTAAGGTTGGAATTTGCCACATTTATATTTGTTGAAGAAAGGTCGATACCTGTTACATCTTTACATTTGGCTGATACATGAAAACAAAATCGGCCTGTTCCGCATCCTATATCTACAACGCTGCTGTCTTTTTCTATAACCGAGCTGATTATATTGAACATCCTATCCTGATTCGGAGCGATGAATTTGTCATAGAACCATCCATCGTACCAATGTTTTTTATCTTGAGTAATCATAAACAGTTTATGCCGGTTTATTTGGTTAATGCTTGTTTCAAATCGTCTATTAAATCATCCGGATGTTCAAGGCCAACGGATAACCTTAAAAGATTTTCTGGTGTTTTTGTACCCGGCCCTTCAATGGATGCGCGATGTTCAATAAGGCTTTCCGGGCCGCCGAGACTTGTAGCCCTGGTAATTAATTTTACCTTTGCGGTAACTCTCATCGCGTCTTCTTTATCACCTTTTACTTCAAATGAAAGCATACCGCCGAATAACCTCATTTGAACCGAAGCCAACGGATGCGCAGGATGTGTGGGCAGCCCAGGGTAATGAACTTTATCTACAGATGAATGGTTATTTAAAAAGTCAGCAACTTGCAAAGCATTTTCCGATTGAGCTCTTACTCTTAGCGGTAAAGTTTGAATGCCTCTTAATACAAGCCAGCATTCAAAGGGTGAGGGAACTGCTCCGCCTGATTTTTGGATTTCCCTTATATTCCGGAAAAACTCGTTCTCTTCCCTGGCAATAACTGCCCCGCCTAAAATATCGCTATGGCCGCCGATATATTTTGTTGTGGCGTGAAGAACCATGTCAACATCAAAAGCAAGAGGTCTTTGCAAAATGGGTGTAGCCCAGGTATTATCGCATCAAACAATCGCATTTGACTTATGCGAAATTTCGGCAACCTCTTCGAGATTTATAATTTTTAAAAGAGGGTTCGAAGGTGTTTCAACCCAAACAAGCTTTGTTGTTTTTTTTATTGCGGATGAAAACAGTTTTAAATTGGTCATATCAACAAACGAAGTTGTTATTCCCCATTTTTCGAACAGCATAAAAAGATGCCGGGTACCGTGGTATAAATCATCCGAGGCAACAATATGGTCACCGGGAGAAAGCGCTTGAAGCACACTCATTGTGCCCGCCGAGCCGGAAGAAAATGCGGCAGCGGCTTTACCGTCCTCCAATTCCGCAAGACATTTTTCCAACGATTCCCGATTCGGATTATTTGCGCGGGTGTAAACATAACCTTTGGGATATTCCCCGTCCGGCTCTCTTTCAAATGTGGTTGACATATGAATTGGCGGAGTAACAGCCCCCGTAGATGGCTCCGTTGCCCTGCCTGAGTGCACGGCAATTGTTTCAATTTTCATTTTTATATCTTTAAGGAAATTTCTATAAAATAATTTATATCTAAAAATAATATAAGATAGGATTAAATGTTTGGTCTTCCGGCTTGATATTTTATAAAAAGAAACCGGGCAAGTATTTATGTTTACCCGGTTATTTTAATTTTATTCTTGCTCAACTTTTTCAAATATTTCTATAAACTCGCTTTCAATATCTTTTCCTCTGTTTCTTCCGTACCATAAATGGAGCTTTTCGTATAATTCAGGTTTTACAATACCTTCGCTTTTTAGTTTCTGAATTAATTCATGCGCGGCTTTAGGCCTCGGACCCCATGTAAATAATTCATTACCTTCGCTATCAAAAACAACAAGTTTTGGAATACTTTTAGTTCCGTTGGTTAAATATAAATCCATAATGCCGGGGTTCGAATCTCGCAAGATAATTCTGAAGTCGATGTTATCATTCAACTCCGCAACCTTCGCCAGGTACGGAAGGTTCTGTGCAGAGTCGCCGCACCACGGCTCGGTAATAACCATCCATATCTGTTTTTCTTTTACTAGTTGTACTGCATTTTTTATAACTTCGGAAGGTTCATAGCTTTTATCTATTCTTCCGCTTCTTTGAAGATTTAATTTTTTATAATCATATAATTCTTTTTCTTCTTTACTTAGAGATTCCGGATTTGTTTTTCCAACTTGCTCAACAAACATCTGGGAATATTCTTTATAAGTCATTCCGTTGTGCGGTCTTTTATCTTTAAAAAATTGATGCGTCATAATTACTCCTTATTTTACACTACGTTAATTAATCAAAAGCTAACTCTAATTGCACATAAATAAAGTCGTTTACTGTACATTTGAGATAAAAAGCAGAGAAAAGATTCACTGTTTTTCATGCCTTATTTATCCATATAAAACAATAATCCGGGCCAACAATCAAGGTTATTATAATTCATTTTGATGCACGATAAGGCAACCAAAATTTTTATTTTGTCTTACCCTTTCCCCTTCAATTCTTTTCTTAATGTTTTATGATCGGGGCAATATCTTTCTACCAGCGCCCAGAATTTTTTTGAGTGATTCATTTCTTTCAGATGGCAAAGCTCGTGAACGATAACATAATCAATAACTTCCTTTCTATACCTCATCAACCTGAAGTTAAACGACAAATTACCTCTTATTGATGCGCTTCCCCACCTAGTTTTTTGAGAACGTATTGTTACTTTATTAATATTAAAGCCGTAAGCTTCTGCAAGCGTAAAAGCTCTCTCGCGCAGATAGTTTTTAGAAACATGTTTTAACCACGCATCAAAAATTGTATGTAGCTTTTCACGGTTACCGGCAGGACTTGTAACATTAAGCTCGTTTGCAGAATATTTTATTTTATGCTTTTTAATAAAAAGTTGAAATGACTGGTTTATTTTAATTTCATTTCCAAAGAGCATAAATTCTTTTTCGTGCTCTTTATTTTTCTTCAAATGTTTCTTAACCCAATCAGCCTTTTTAATTATAAAAGACTCGGCTTCTTTTAACTCATAACCTCTAGGAACAATTAACTCCAGTTCGTGCCCGCGAGTTATTTGAAGGCGCAGGTATTTGGCTCTTCTGC
>DAIERC010000344.1 GCA_027347125.1 Ignavibacteriales bacterium | reverse complement strand
CAGGTTAATTTAAGAAACCTGAACGACGGCTCATCATCTAAAATGGAAATCCTTTTGGGCGATGATGATTAGTTTTCAATTAATGTTTATTAAACTTATTTTTAATGCGCAATTGAAAATTTATCTGATAAATAAACCGGGAAACTAGCTGGAATGGACGAAGAGATGAAAGAAAATGTGTTGAAGGCTTTGGATACCGTGAGACCATATTTACAGGCAGATAGCGGCGATATAGAACTGGTTGAAATTACTGAAGACGCAATAGTTAAAGTAAAGCTAACCGGCGCATGCAGCATTTGCCCCATGAGTCAAATGACCTTGAGAGCGGGTGTTGAAAGGGCTTTGATGCGCCAGGTGCCGAGCATAAGAAGAGTGGAAGCGGTAAACATTTAAAGCGTTCCGTATAAACATCGGGAATTATTAAAATGGAAAAGGGCGCGAAAAAATTATTAAGATATTTTTTATGGGCGCTTGGTATTGTTGCTGCCGCCTACCTTCTTTATTTATTAAAAGATGTATTCGTAATTCTTGCGGTATCGGTTCTTCTTGCTCTTATATTCGATCCGTTTGTGAGGTTTCTCGAACAGAAAGGCTTCACCAGGTTTCTCTCTACTCTTGTTGTATTTGTTATAGTAGGCTTTGCATTTTATCTCGGGTTATCTTACTTCATCCCTCAATTCCTAATTCAAATGAACCAGTTGATTTTAACGCTTCACGTTAGCTCGCTTCACGAACAAATACTTTCATTTGAAAAAACTGTTTACAAATATCTTCCGTTCTTCACCCTCGGCGATCTATCTAAAAGGATCGAGGAATTCATTTCCTCAGGCATAGTAAATTCATTCGACAAAGTGACAACCATCTTATCAAGCATTGTATCTTTAGTTACTTTGCTTGTTATAGTTCCCTTCATAACATTTTTTATTCTTAAAGACAGCAAAACAATTATACACGGGATATTGCAAACAATGCCCAACAAATATTTTGAAATGTCTTACTGGATTTTAAAAAAAGTAAGTATTCAACTGGGCAGGTTTGTTAGAGGCTGGATATTCGACGCAACATTTGTAGGCCTTACATGCGGGCTTGGTTATTATTTCCTCGGTATAAACAATTCCCTGCCGCTCGGCTTAATTTCCGGCATAGGACATTTGGTACCTTACTTTGGACCTATTATCGGCGGGGTTCCGGCAATTGTAATTTCAGTAATCCAATACGGCAATTTTTCTCACGTTCCTTATATAATTATTTTGATGCTTACCGTGTACGCCCTAGATAACGGTTTTGTTCAGCCGTTTGTATTTTCAAAAAGCGTTGACATGCACCCGGTTGTAATTATTCTTTTAATATTGGTTGGAAGCCAATTGATGGGAGTGCTGGGAATGCTTCTGGCAATTCCTTTTGCAACGGTTGTACGAACAGCAACAAAAGAAATTTATTTCGCTTTTAAGAATTATAAGATCGCACGATTGTAAGCCCTAACCGGTTTGTACAAATTATTTCAACCTATGTGTATCCGATATTTCGTTGAGGCCGGTGATGCAAACATTCAGGTCTTTTAATATCCCGTCTTCTATATTGTATATCCATCCATGAACAGCCAATTCACGCCCGCTCTTCCACGCGTTCTGTACAATAGTTGTATGGCATACATTTGCAACCTGTTCAACTACGTTTAGTTCACACAACAAATCCACTTTTTCTCTTTCATTTTGAAGTGTGTCAAATTTGGTTTGATGGTAGCGATATACGTCTTTTATGTTCCGAAGCCAATTATCGATTAGCCCATGTTCTTTGTTATCCATTGCAGCCTGGATGCCGCCGCAACCGTAATGGCCGCACACTATAATGTGTTTTACTTTTAATACCTCTACCGCGTATTGAATAACAGAAAGACAGTTAAGATCTGTATGTGCTACAACATTGGCTATGTTTCGGTGGACAAATATTTCACCGGGCGGCATATCAACAATTTGATTAGCCGGCACACGACTGTCGGAACAACCAATCCATAAGTATTCGGGATTTTGTTGCTTCGAAAGGTTTAAGAAGAAACCGGGGTCGGATTGTTTTACTTTTTCCGCCCACTTTTTATTTTGTTCAAAAAGATTTTTTAATACGCGCATATCTTAATTACCGTTTGTTTTTGTTCGTTCAATATAACAATGTTGCACATAAGTTAACGTGACACACATTTATATTAAATATAGAGCCCAGTTTAAACATCGGTCCCATTTTTACAGTTGTTACAAACCTATTCAGTTGAGGACTAATATACACGGAATTTTTCAAACCTTTTTTCCGGTAGGGAAATAATATATCAATCCATACCAAATACTTTTGTCATTTTAGCTTCTATATCCATTCTTAAAAAAATTATTTTAAATTTCTTTTCGATTTGTATTTACCGCTGGCTTTCCCTTTTTATAACCCCATATCATTTTTACCGTAACCATGCAAAACGATTTTTTATAACATAAATATTTTTCGCTTTAATTACATCAAGAATTTTTATTGTAAACTGAAAAATATGTATGTATGCTTTAGCTTATCATACTTCCGCAAGAAGTTTTTTAATTACTTCAACGGAATTTATCCCTTCGGCTTCGGCACTAAAATTTGTTATTATGCGATGACGTAAAGTAGGTATCATAGCAAACTTAACATCGTCTATATTGGGTGTAAACCTACCCTGGGTAACCGCCCTGGTTTTTGCGGCTAGTATTAAATACTGGGATGCTCTTGGGCCGGCGCCCCAGTTTATCCAGTTCTTTATAAATTGAGGAGCGCTGTTGTTATCTGGCCTGGTTTTATTAACAAATTTAACGGCATATTCGATCACGTTATCGGCAACGGGTACTTTCCTTACAAGTTCCTGAAAGCCGATAATATCTTCAGAAGAAACAACTTTAAATAATTTCGGAATAAAACCGCTTGTTGTTGTTTGAACGATCTTTAACTCTTCGTTAAACGAC
>DAIERC010000325.1 GCA_027347125.1 Ignavibacteriales bacterium | reverse complement strand
CAATTGGGGCGATGCCGACCGAAAAACATTATACATTACCGCCGGAACAGATTTATATAGAATCCGCTTAACTTCCTCAACCGGTATAAACGGGCAAGGCTATAATCCAACTAAATCATTCAAACTTTATGGAAATAATTCAAAATAAACTAAACGATTGATAAGATATGATTAACGAAAAACAAAATTTGTCTGAACTGTTTGCAACCATAAAAAACTATTTTTCTCCGAAGATAATAGCTGAAGTAAACGATGTTTTTGTAAAAATTACAAAAGTAAAGGGAAACGACATCCCCTGGCACAAACATTTAACTGAAGATGAATTGTTTTATGTTTTAAAAGGCAATTTATCAATTAATATAATGGGCGATGAAGTTATCAAGCTGAACGAAGGAGAACTTTTCGTAGTTAAAAAAGGCACTGAGCATAGAATTCAAACCGAAGAAGAATGCTGGATAATGCTGATAGAAAATAAATCCACAGAGCACACCGGCGACGTAAAAACAAATATTACCAGAACTATTGATGAACAATTTTATTAAATAATTTTATAAGCACGGATAAATTTATTTTCAAATTATATACCTTGCCGTACAGGCTGCGTGATAAACATGTTACATAGATAACATAATTTTCATATTGTTATTTTCAACTGATCAATAAACCGGAGAAAACGTTATGAATGTTTTAAAAGACATGCTTCAAAAATTTAGTTCGGGCAGTAATAAGAGTAATTATGTTGCAAGAATAGTTCTTGAGACAATATTTATAAAACGTTTTCTAATTTTTATCGCGGCAGGCATCTGGTTATTAAGCGGGTTAGCAATTCAATCATTCGGGCAAGCCGAATGCACAGCATGGGGCAATGTTACCGGTATCCGCGTTGACGGCGAATTAATGAAATTTGAAACTAGTCTACGCATAGTTTATAAAAATTGGATGGAGTATACGCAAACCGAAAAGGAAAAACAAAATCCTACTTTTACCCGTAACGGTTCCAGAGCAACAATAACAACGCTGCTGGACAGTTTATCAGTTAACGAAATAGTGGAAGATGCCGGCATAGGAAAAGCATCTATAAGTGTTGAACTAGCGCCTGTTGCCGATACAACAATGCAAGGCGCCTACTTTTGCATTGAACTTCCCAATGAGGATTTTTCAGACGCGACTTTTAAATTTACCGGTAAAAAACCATCCCCGCAGGATACAATAAGAAACCAAAATCACCGCCCTTTTTACGAACGTTTTATTCTTATTCCCGACACGGCAAAAGGTATTATTATTACATCAAAACTTCGCCGGCTTGAAGTTAGCGTTAAAGAGCCGATTGAGATTCACATTATAAAAGGCAACCCGTTTTTCGGAAACGGCAATACGCAAATTTATTTTACAATGATTTCAGGCAAAGCTGTAACGGGTGATACGGCAAGAAATATTTTCAATATAAAAGTATCCGGGAAAATTGATGATAAGCCGGTTGATCTTGCTATTGATACTTTGCACCCGGGACGCGAGTTTGACGGTATCGGCGGAAATTTCCGGATACAAAATCCAGAAGTTGACCCGGAGGTTATTAATTATTGTTTAGATAGCCTTAATGTTGCGTGGGGGCGAGTTGAGCTGCCATGGTTTAACTGGCAGCGAGATGAAACCGTTAACCCTTTGGAAGCCGCAAGGTCGGGCAATGTTGACGAGCGCGTTGCTGCGGCAATGGAGATGGCACAAAGGCTGGCTAAAAAAAATATTCACATCATTTTAAGCGTGTGGTATCCGCCCGCGTGGGCAGTTGAAGGTAAACTTAGCTTTGGTCCGCATAAATCCGGCGAACCGTTTGGAAATCCGCTTAACCAGATGAAGATGAGGAGCATTATTAAATCACTTGGGTCTTACTTGATTTATCTAAAAGAAAAATACGGCGTATCACCCGACCTGTTTTCTTTTAACGAATCGGATTTGGGAATTAATGGTCGCCAAACCGGAGAAGAACATGACGAGTTTATAAAACAATTCGGCGCGTACTTAGCTTCAAAAGGGCT
>DAIERC010000317.1 GCA_027347125.1 Ignavibacteriales bacterium | reverse complement strand
GCTTGCTCATTTTTTTGGAAGCGCATTCCTTTCGTATTCTTCAAATGTTTTTGATTTAACTGGTCTTATTGGTTATTTTGTAGAAGTTTTTGAAAAGGATTTTGTAGTTCAATCTTCAATTGATGTCCGGGATTTGCAGTCTGACGGACTGGGTAATGTTTTTGGTTTACTGCTAAAAAAGAACAAGGATGTACGTCCATCTCAAGTAATGTTAATTAATTCATTATTTTATTTAAGATATCACTTATGAACTCAATACTTATTATTGATGATGAAAAGGAAATCTGCGAAAGTATAAAAATAATTCTCGATTACGAAGGCTACAATGTTAATTATTCAACAAGCGCTTCAACGGGAATAGCAAAACTTTCGGAGCAGCAATACTCATGTCTGCTTCTCGATATCCAGATGCCTGAAATGAACGGCTTTGAAGTTTTAAACAAAGTAAAAGAAAACAACCGTGATATTTCGGTAATAATTATTTCGGCGCACGGCAGTGTTGAAAATGCCATAAAAGCTACCAGGCTTGGCGCGTTTGATTTCATAGAGAAACCGATAGATAGAGATAAATTGCTTATCAGCATACGAAACGGCGTTGAGCAAACCAATCTCTTACTAGAAAACAAAGAAATAAAAAAATCAATCTCCGATACCGGTGAAATACTTGGGCAAAGTAAACCGATAAAAAATATTCTTGAACTGATTGAAAAAGTCGCTCCGACAGAAACTAGAGTTCTTGTTACCGGTGAAAACGGAACAGGCAAAGAACTTGTTGCCAAGGCAATCCACAGGCAAAGCGCAAGAAAAGATAAACCTTTTATAGAAGTAAATTGCGCGGCTATTCCTAACGAGCTAATTGAATCTGAATTATTCGGTCATGAAAAAGGCTCTTTTACCGGGGCGATTCAGCAGCGCATAGGCAAATTTGAACTAGCTAACAAAGGAACAATATTCCTTGACGAAATAGGCGACATGAGCTTGCAAGCCCAGGCAAAAGTGCTTCGCGCAATTGAAGACAGCAAGATTGAGCGGGTCGGCGGGACAAGGAAAATAGAAGTTGATGTTAGAATAGTGGCGGCAACAAATAAAAATTTAAAAGAAGAAATTGAAAAGGGAAATTTTAGGGAAGATTTATTTCATAGGTTAAATGTAATACCAATTAACATCCCGCCGCTGCGTGAAAGAACCGACGACATTCCGCTTCTGGTAAAAAATTTTGCGGATGATATTTCAAACAAACATAAGAAACCGCCGGTAAAATTTGATGACGATGCGATAAAATATCTTCAAAGCTTACCGTGGAGCGGCAACGTAAGAGAACTTAAAAACGCAGTTGAAAGAATAATAATTTTGATTGACGGGAAGATAATCTCGAAGAAAGATATTGAATTTCTTTTTTCACCTTCAAAAAGTTCAATAGATAATATTATAGATGCAAGCAACTCGTTTCAGGAATTTAAAGAAAAAGCGGAAAAAGCTTTTATAATAAGACAACTTAATTCAAACGATTGGAACATAAGCAAAACAGCCGAAGTATTGGAAATTCAAAGAAGTCATTTATATAATAAAATGAAAAAATACGGTATAGAAAAGGAAGAATAATTATGGGCGAAACAATTTTCTCAAAAATTATCAGGAAAGAAATTCCAGCCGATGTTGTTTTAGAGACTGATACAATTCTTGCTTTCAGAGATATAAATCCGCAAGCGCCTGTACACGTTTTAATAATACCTAAAATTGACATCCCCAAAGTTTCCGATTTAAAAGGGTGCGAACATGCGCAATTATTGGGCGAAATGATTGATGTTGCAAATAAACTTGCAAAAGAAATGAACATTTCGGAAGAAGGCTACAGACTTGTTTTAAACTGCGGCCCCAACGGCGGGCAAGAAGTTTATCATCTTCACATGCACTTATTAGGCGGCCGTCAGATGAAATGGCCTCCCGGATGAAATAATTTAAAATTAAATTTGGTTGAGAACGATATTAATAAATTACCGGCCGGTTATTTTTATCTTAAACTTATTTCAAGAATCTTATGTGTTGCTTTTTGAAACAGACAAACCAATCTTAAACCCGGCCGCGGATTTTATAAAACCACCATCGTAAGCCTACAAAAAGGAAACGCCAATCCTTAAAAAATTCAGGCGGCTTACCTTCAAAACCATGACCAACAAATTGGAACAACCACCCGGTAAAAAACATTATCGCGGCCATAATTAATAAGCCTGGGAAAATAATACTAACAATAAAAACAGGTATTGATAATGCTATAAGCGGGATGCCTATTGTGTGGCACAAACGGTTAACCGGTTGTTGATGACTCATTTCGTATTCGCTTATCCATTCGTTCCATGGTCTGTTAAGAAACATTATAATCGCCTTCCTCTCAACTAATTATTTCTAATATTTTAAAATTCTAAACACGTATTATTAATAAACATTTTAAATTATTTTCCGATAATAAGTTATGATTATTTTGTAGATTACTGACAATAAAAAAAAGAATAACCCTTTGAAATCAATTTTATTTTCTATTCTTTATATAATATTTATTTTCAACAATCTATATGCTCAGAAGCAAATAAGTCACTTTAAAAGACTTTCAATAGAACAAGGCCTATCTCAGAGCATTGTTCTCACACTTTATCAGGACAGCAGAGGATTTATTTGGGTAGGAACCCAGAATGGGTTGAATAGGTTTGACGGATATAATTTTGTCAAATACGTTAACAATCCTTCCGATCCAAATTCTATTTCGAATAATTATATAACATCCCTGGCAGAAGATAAAAATGGAAATCTTTGGATTGCAACAAGAGGCGGCGGCCTAATTAAATACAATAGGTATACAGATAAATTCACATCGTACTTGCACGCGAACCCGCAAATAAATGCAGAGGCAAAAAAATATTTACAAACTGTTGTTGTTGATAATTCCGGCAACGTATGGAGCGGCGGATACGGATCAGGTCTGTTAAAATTTGATCCGGTTAAAAATACTTTGCATGTATATAGACATAGCAACTCGTCAACAAATTCTATTTGCAGCGACACCGTTAATACAATTTATTGTGATAAAAACGGATTACTCTGGATAGGCACTACAAACGGTTTGAGTATTTATAACCCTACTGAAAATTCATGGAAAACATATAACAAAAATTCTCACAACGTTAATACAATTAATGACAACAACATCAGATGCCTAATAGCCGACCGGCACGGTTTAATATGGATCGGAACAGATAAAGGAGGTTTAAACTTATTTAACCCCGTTAATAAAAAATTTTCACACTTCATACATAATCCAGGCGACTATAAAAGCATCAGCGGAAACAGCATCAACTCAATTTGTGAAGATAAAAACGGAACAATTTGGGTAGGAGTTTGGGGAGGCGGTTTATGTGAATTTGATTCTTCCACAAGATCATTTTTTGCTTATAAAAATGATCCTTCGGACGACGAGACGCTAAGTTCAAACGATGTTAATACGGTGTACCAAGATCAATCGGGGGTTTTGTGGGTTGGCACTTACGAAGGCGGATTGAATATGCTTTCGCCTCTTAGTAAATATTTTAAACACTACAAGCATAATACGGTAAATAAGAACAGTCTTAGCAATAATATAATTTATTCAATATTTAAAGACTACACAGGAATTGTCTGGATCGGTACATGGGGCGGTGGATTAAACCGTTTCGACTCCGGAACAAATTTATTTACGCACTATATAAACATTCCGAATGATTTAAATAGCATTAGCGATAATAGAATATCGGCAATTGAAGGAGACGACGAAGGAAACATCTGGGTAGGTACTATTGACGGTGGGTTAAACGAACTCAAAAAGAATGCACGTAGGTTCATCCATTATTATCATATAAATAGAAACTCGAATACAATATGCAGTAACAGGATTAATGCACTTTTTTTTTGACAGAAAAGGTTTTCTTTGGATAGGTACACTTGATAACGGATTATCGATAATAAATAAAAGGGATAACAAAATTATAAACTTGAAGCACGATCCCGATAACCCTACTTCATTAAGCAATAACAGAGTGAATACGATCTACGAGGATAATTCGGGAGATATCTGGATAGGTACAGCGAACGGATTAAATAAGTACAATAAAACAACGAACTCATTCAAGATATATAGAAATATAAAGAACGACTCGACATCTCTCAGCAATAACTGGATAAGTAGCATTCAACAGTCAAGCGACAACGCCATGTGGATAGCAACTTACGGCGGAGGGATTAATAAGCTTACATATGAAAACGGAAAAAGTAAGTTTAAATGTTTCTCAAGGAAAAACGGCTTGCCGAACGATTTTATTTACAGAATCCTTTTTGATACAAAAGGGCTTTTGTGGATAAGTACTAACGGCGGACTAATAAGCTATGATACTAAAACAAATAATTTTAGAACTTTCGATTTTACAGATGGGTTGCAAAGCAACGAATTTACAAGCGGCGCATTTTATGACAAGAAAAATGATGTAATGTATTTTGGCGGAATAAACGGGTTTAACTCTTTTGTCCCGGATTTGATTCAAAGAGATCTGGTAAAACCTAAGATACTTCTTACCGACTTTAAGATATTCAATAATGAAGTTAAGGTTGGTGAAAATTCTCCCTTAAAGCAAACCATTAACGAGACTAAGGAAATTCGCCTGTCATATAAGGATTTCCTTTTTTCTATAGAATTTGCATCAACTTATTTTGTCTCGCCGGAAAAAATAAAATATGCATACATGTTGAAGGGCCTGGATAATAATTGAAATTATACCGG
>DAIERC010000016.1 GCA_027347125.1 Ignavibacteriales bacterium | reverse complement strand
CTCAACAGTACAATCCGCATCAAGGCAAATAAGTATTTTTTTAATGTGAGATGAATAATTAAAAATAGTCAATGCCAGATCCATCCCGATTTTTCTTGCAAATCCAACGCCACCTTCTTTTTCCGGCATCTCGTTTCCGGGTGTGGATGCGTTTATTAGGCCGATGTTTATACCCGATTCTATTAGCATAGCGGCCATTTTATTTTCACTTCTATCTTTACTTATTAACGTGCGTAAAAAATTAATGCTTTTAATATTATCATGTTTTATTTCATCATTATGCGTGGGCGTATTGTTAATAACAAAAATTACAATTGTAGATGAAAAATATTCTTGCGAATTAGCGGCAAGCGAAGTGAGAAGTCTATTTATATTATCGAATTCACCGATAGCCGGAACAATTATTGCGTTAGTTATTTCACCTTCAAAACCACTTTCCAATGTCCATGTTTTTAGCGCATACTTGGTTAAATATTTTTTCACCGTCGCCGGGTACATATTTTCAAAATCACATACAGTGTTATTTATTGAATGTTGTTTAATGCCCATAAAAATATTCTTGTGTAATTATTTCCTTTGCTTTATTGAAATTGGGAGAGTTAAGCCATATAATCTTCACTCCCTCGCGTTCCATTTTTCGAAACCATGTAGCTTGCCGCTTTGCAAATTGATGAATGGCGCTGTTTAACTTCTGGAACATATCGTTGTAATTTAATCGACTGTTTAAATACATTCCGATAAATTTATATTCTAACCCGAAAAAATTTAATTTCTCAAACGATACCCCATCTGCTAAAAGTTTTTCAACCTCTTCAATCATGCCGTTGCTCAATCTGTACTTTAATCTTTCGGTTATTCTTTCTTTTATTATTTCCCTGTCCGGCATTATCCCGATATTCAACGAATTTATTTCAATATCTTTTCCCACTTCGGAATAACCTTCAGCCCGTGCCACGAGTATTGCCTTTATTAATCTTTCCTTGTCGATTAAATCGGTGGTATTATGAAGCGCAGGTTTTAACGCAGCAAGTATTTCACTTAATTCTTTTAGGCTCATCGCCGTGAGTTCCGACTGCTGTTCAAATGAAAAATTCGCTTTACCAAACTCATATTTTTGAAGTATTGAACTCAAGTATAGCCCCGTACCGCCGGCTAAAAACGGAATTTTCTTATCCACTGTAATTTGTATAAAAGTTTTAATAAACTCTTGCTTGAAATCATAAACGCTGAATTCAAAATTGGGTGAAACAATGTCGATTAAATGGTAAGGTACTTTACGGTTATTAATAAAATAATCTGATAAATCTTTACCGGTGCCGATATCCATTCCTTTATAAACCTGTCTTGAATCCGCAGAAATTATTTCACCTCCGAATTCGTGAGCCAGCATTGACGCAAGTTTTGTTTTGCCGGTTGCCGTGGGGCCGAGAATTGTAATTAAATTATGAGACATGGAGTAAATAAAGATTAGAAATTATGAAAAGTTCATTCTTTTATTTCAGGTAAACTAACCGGTATTTTAATTATGAATTCTGTTCCCTCGCTGTTGCTTCCTTTTAATTCAAGGGTACCTTTATGATCTTCAATTATTTTTCTTGCAAGAGATAGCTCCAGGCTACCGGTAACAGAATTTTCCAGTTCTGAATAAGTTGCAAATATTTTATCGTGCCCATTCGCAAATGTATTATTGCCTGAATCTTTAAAACTAATAGTAATTGTGTTATCCTCATCGTTTGAAGTTACAATGTATATACCGCCGCCTTCGGGCATTGTAAGGCAAGCCATTTTCGTCAATTGATAAAATGCGTGATAGAGCTTCGTTTTATCAACCGCAATAGCAGCATCAAAATCGTAACGCTTAAATAATTTTATATTATGAGCTTCAACATATTCTGCCAGCATTTCAAGTGTTTCGTTCAGAAAGTCTGAAGTGCTTCTAACTTCGGTATTAAGTGTGCGGTTGTTATTTATAAAATCCGAGATGATGGAAGAAAAACTTAGTATCGAATCAAGCTGGTTAATCATATAACCGGAAACTAATTTTATCTCATCTGAGGACTCTTTCTTTTCTATAAATTCTGCGTAGTGCTTGGATATTAAAAGAGATGTTTTAATATCTTCGATGATAAAATTTGAAAGTTTATTGATTATAGGAGGCCTTTCCAATTCATGTTTTCTTATATCTTCAAAATTGGGAACGGAGTCGTCTATCATAGGTGTTTCTTCAACGGAATAATCGATGGTTTCATCCTCGTTGTTATTTCCATCCGACGCTGTATTATCCGCAACCACAACCTGTTCAATATTCTCGGCTGGTAAATCTGTATTTTTAGTCGAGCTATTCAAATCTTGGTTGGTATCGTTAAATTTATTTTCACTTGTAGCCTCAACAGGCTGTTCGGTTAAAATATCTGTTACTATTTCTTCAGATTGAATTACATTTTCTTGAAAGACGAGTTCGTTTTCGATGGCGAATTCCGGTACTTCAATTAGTGCCACCTCCGAAATATTATTTTGTCTCTCTAATTCATCGGTATCTAAACTGTCGTCAAATCCTATCAAATTTTTACGAATATTTTTGTTCTTAGAAATAAGTTCGGCTATTTCTTTCCTATTTAATTTGTACAATATGCAGCCGGTGTTTGCAACCGCCGAAGATTTTCTTAAAGATTTTTCAATAAATTCTTTCTCTCCGAAAAAATCATCCTTCTCTTTTCTTGCAATTATTGAAGTACCCGAAACCTGTGGAATTTTTATCTTAATTTCACCCTCGGCTATTAAAAAAACAACATCGCTCGCATCGCCGTTTTTGTAGACAATATCGCCTTCTTTTAGTTCAAAATAATTATTCTGGTGCAAGATAATTTTTAAGGTTCCCTGCCCTATACCTTTAAATAATTTATTTGTGATTACGGAAGATAAGCTTTTGTTTTGAGACATACTTTTGGATTATATTTGTTACGACATTTAATCAACCTCTTAAGTATAATGAATTCTACCGAAATAGAAAACGGCATAAACCATATTTATGCCAGCGACAGCTACATTGCTAAGATCATAGATATTTCAGAACCTTGTAACTTGCGGCCCGGACGCGATTATTATAAGGCGATATTAAGAGCAATAATAGGGCAGCAACTTTCAACGCTTGTTGCAAAAAAAATCTACGAAAGATTTCTCTTGTTTTTTAATTCGAAACCCGCGCCTGGGCTAATAATGAGCGCTGATAAAAATGATTTGCGAAATATCGGGTTATCTTGGGCCAAAATAAATTATGTTAAGGATTTTTCCGATAAGCTGCTCAAAAGAGAAATATCCTTAAAAGGTATTAATTCTAAAACGGATGAAGAAGTGATAGAAATGTTGACCAGTGTTAAGGGCATAGGCACTTGGACGGTTCAAATGTTGCTTGTGTTTTCAATGTGTAGATTAAATGTACTTCCACTAGGGGATTTTGCCTTAAGAAGAGCCGCTAAAAATATTTACGGATTAAGAAAAATTCCGGATGAAAAAAAACTTTTGAAGTTATCAAAGCTGTACGGCTGGGCGCCTTATAATTCAATAGCAAGCTGGTACTTGTGGAAAAGTCTCGAAATAAAAAACATATAATTACCGCCGTAAAAATTGAAATTATGGTTATTTTACTTTTAATTTGAATCCTTAAATAAAAATCAGCATCAGATGGATGAACAAGAAATAATAGAGTCCGCAAAGAGCGGCGACAGAAAGGCAATGTCCGTACTCGTTAAAAACTACGAGAAGACGGTATATAACTTTGCATTCAAAATTTGCCGCGACCCGGAAAGAGCGGAAAACACTATGCAAGAAACATTTTTTAGCATGGTGAAATCTCTTCATCAATTTGATGGCAAGTCGAAACTTTCAACATGGTTGTATAGAATTGTTGCCAACCATTGTTTGATGGAGGCCAGGAAGAAAAAGCACGAATTTTTCTCGATGGATGACGAAGATGGACTTTATGAAAACAACTATGCAGCCGATTGGGACTCTATTCCGGCAAATATTGTTGAGAATACTGAGCTGAAAAAAATATTGGACGAAGCGATAGAAAAATTATCACCGGAGTATAGAATTGTTTTTATGCTGCGGGATGTTGAAGGATTATCTACCGAAGAAACAGGTAAGATTACTGAGTTATCGGTTCCGGCTGTAAAATCGAGGCTGCATAGAGCAAGGGCATATTTGAGAAAAGAAATTAACAAGGCATTCCAAAAATGAGTGATGAAAAAGTAACCTGCAAAGACGTGATGAGCCACATTTGCGAAAGTTTAGGCGAGGATCTCGATTCGCCAAGATGTAAGGCTATTAAAGATCATCTTGATGAGTGCCAGGATTGTAAAAATTATTTTAAGTCGGTTGAAAGAACCGTAGACTTTTATAAAAAATACGACGTGGAACTTCCGCCCGATGCGCATACAAGATTGCTGGATTACCTCGGTTTAAAGGATGAATAATTATTAATAACTATTCTGGCTTACTAAAGTTCCAAGCCTCTTTTTTGTCTTTTTAATTAGATATTTATCCCTGAAATTACTTTGGGGAAGTTTTAGTACCTGCCGCAAACATTCAATCTCTTTTTTCTCGTTGCTAAGTTGCCTATATGTTTTTGAAAGTTGATATTGGGTTATTATAATATCCGGATTTATTTCCAGAGCTTTGTCGAACATTTGAATTGATTCGTCGTAATTACCGTCAGGCAATTTACCGAAAAAAGTATTTGCGAATAATTTTTCAACCCAGCTTAAGCCGGCTACTTCGCGGTAATACATCCCCAGTATTATGTAAGGTAATAATTGTTTCGGGTCCATCTTCAGCGCAGTTTTTGCGTTATTCTCTATACGAATTGCCAGCTTAACTTTTTCTTTACCGCCTTTGAATAAAGCGTAGTTGCCCAGGCACATTGCTTTATAAGAATAAGATTCGGCGCTATCTGGAAATTTTTTAAGCAGCGTATCAGCCAGTTCTACCGCTTTGTTTATGTAAGGTTCTGCTTTCGTTTTTTCCCTTTGAAGCAACAACTCTTCACCAAGATCATTATAACCCCTTGTAAGTTTTGAAATAGATTCATATGAATTGGGATCTGCTTCATATGCTTTTTCATAATACTTCAAAGCATTCCAGTTATCAAAATGATTAAAAAAAACATCACCGGTTTTTAAATATTCTTTTGCCGTGCCGGAAGGTAATGAAGTACCGCTAAACAATAGTATTGAAAAGATAAAATATTTTGCAGCCCGGGGTATATTCATAGATTTTTAGAAATATATAAGTATAAGAAATTCTTTTAATGTCGATGCATAATTAAAATTACAATACTAAATTGTTATATCTTGTTACTCAGGTCATTAAAAAAAAATCCGGGTATAGTTAGTCTTTTTCATCACCTGGCGGGGGAGTATTGCTACCGCCGTCCAAAACATATTTCCATGTTCCGTCTTTTTGTTTTCGCCATATCGTAACGTAATTACCGTATGATGAAATAGCTTTGCCGGTTTTGTCAATGGTATTATAGTCCCATGTTCCGAAGGTATAGCCAAGTTTTCCATCCGGTGAAACTTCAGCTTTAACCGGTTCCCATTTCAACGGTGTTTTAGATGTGTCGTCATTCATGTATGATTGTTCAAGAGCTTTTTTGCCTGTGAGCGGGAATTTATTTTGCCTAAGCAAAACCACATCGGTGTCCGCAAAATCTATAAAAGCTCTGCCGGTTCCATTTATTAAAGAGGCTTTGTAAAAATCTTTATCCGTATTAATTAAGGAAAGTTTTAATCTTTCGTTCGCATCTGCTTTAGTCTTTTCGCTATTCTCACCGATTTTTTTTGTAATAAGAAAGGTGGCAATAATTGTAACAACAACCACTAATAAAAACCTGCTGAAAGTCTTCATTTTCTTATGCTCCCTGTTGAATGAAATTAATCTAAGCAAGATCAAGTATTTAAACTACAAGGAAAATACAATACCGAAGAACCCGTACAATTAAATACTACCAAACAATGGATACGCGGCAAATTTATTCTGAAAGAACTTAATTAAAATTCATCAGTAACACAACCATTGGAAGCAGACGAAACATTTTTAATATATTTATATAATATTCCCCCGGTTGCTTTAAACGGCGGTTGAACCCAATTACTTTTTCTTTTTGCCAATTCATCGCCGGGCACATCAACAACCAGAATATTTTTTTCAGCATCTATTCTTATTATGTCGCCATTTTTAACCAGCGCAATTGTTCCGCCAACCTGGGCTTCGGGTGTAATATGGCCAACAACAAAGCCATGTGTACCGCCGGAGAAGCGTCCATCTGTAATTAAAGCAACGCTCTTACCCAAACCTGCTCCCATAATGGAAGCGGTTACTTGAAGCATCTCTCTCATTCCGGGGCCGCCTTTAGGGCCTTCATATCGGATTACAACAACATCGCCTGCTTTAACATCGTTCTTTTCAATTGCGGCTAATGCTGTTTCTTCCGAGTCGTACACTTTAGCCGGGCCGGAAAATACCAAACCTTCTTTACCTGTAATTTTTGCAACGGCTCCTTCCGAAGCAAGGTTTCCGTATAGTATTTGAAGATGTCCTGTCTTCTTTATCGGGTTACTTAAAGGCATTATTATTTTTTGTCCTTCGGTTAAATCGGCGGCCTTTTCAATATTTTCACCGAGTGTTTTGCCGGTAACGGTAATACAATTTCCGTTTAAAAAACCTTCTTTCAAAAGTAATTTTTGAACTGCCGGAACGCCCCCGATTTCATAAAGGTCTTCCATAACATATTTGCCGCTCGGTTTCAGATCGGCTATATAAGGAGTGCGGTCGGATATTTTTTGAAAATCATCCAAAGTTAATTTTACTTTCGAAGCCTTAGCCATCGCAATGAGGTGAAGAGCGGCGTTGGTTGAACCTCCCAAAGCGATAACAATGGAGATAGCATTTTCAAACGCTTCTTTTGTCATAATATCACGCGGTTTCAAATCCATTTCCATAATATTTAAAATAGCCTTACCGGCATCGTAGCATTCTTTGGTTTTCATCTCGCTGTTGGCCGGGCAAGATGAACTGAACGGAAGGCTCATGCCTAATGTTTCAATTGCCGATGCCATTGTATTTGCGGTATACATGCCTCCGCACGCGCCGGCGCCCGGGCATGCATGATGAAGTACGTTTTCAAGATCCTCTTTAGTAAACTCTTTTGATAAATACTGGCCGTAAGCCTCAAAGGCGGAAACAACATCTAGTTTCTTTCCCTGAAAATTGCCCGCTCTTATTGTTCCGCCATAAACCATAATGCTCGGCCGGTTTAATCTGGCCATAGCAATAACGGAACCGGGCATGTTTTTGTCGCAGCCGGGAATCGCAATCAGAGCGTCGTACCATTGCGCGCCCATTACTGTTTCTATTGAATCGGCTATAATGTCTCTTGAAGGAAGAGAGAATTTCATTCCTTCGGTGCCCATCGCAATACCGTCGCTTACGCCTATTGTATGAAAAATTAATCCGATTAATCCAGCATCCGTAATTCCCTTTTTAACTAACTTGGCAAAGTCATTTAAATGCATGTTGCATGTATTGCCTTCCCAACCCATACTAGCTATTCCCACCTGCGGCTTTTGCATATCATTATCTGTTAGTCCGATGCCGTATAGCATTGCCTGTGAGCCGACCTGCGAAGTTTGCTGCGTAAGTCTGCGGCTAAATTTATTAAGACCTTCTTTCATTTATTTTACCTCGGGATTGAAAATAAAAAATAAAACAGCGTGCCTGTTTATGTTATAGCTTCCGCACAAATCTTTAGGAAGATGTGATTTAATAGTTCTAATGTACAAAAAAAAAAAAGATTGATATACCTTTTTAAGAAAGGTATTTTGATTTTTCTTAAAATATTTAATAATAATACATCTTTTGCTTAATAATATTCGTGTTCCTTTTAATAGCATGAGTTAAATTAAAACCGGGCGTGTTTAACAACATCAAAAGGATGAGAAGGAGTTAGTGAAAAAGCAGAATGATTTTGTTCCCGAATGGGCTAAGAAAGTAGTGTGGTATCAAATTTTTCCAGAGCATTTTAGGAATGGTAATAAATATAATGATCCCACAGTTGAAACATTAAAGGGAGCCGGGCCTAACGATTACACTTCACCATGGCAGGTTCATCCTTGGACTTCTGACTGGTATAAACTACAGCCGTATGAAACAACAAAAATAATACAAGCTTTAATTACGCCGGATGGCGACGGTAATCCTTTGGATGGAAGTTACGACTGGAGATTAGATGTTGCTTTTTGCATAAAACATAAATTCTGGAAAGAATGGCGGAAGCATGTTAAGTTGATAAATCCATAAGCTTATCTTATTGCGGAAGTTATCGACCCCATAATAGAGTTGAAACCTTATTTGCAGGGCGATGAATTTGACGCAGTAATGAACTACAATTTTGCATTTGCTTCATCAAAATTTTTTATAAATAAGAAAAATAAAATCTCTGTCGAGGAATCTGATAAAAAGTTAAAGCAGTTAAGAAATTCATTCCCGCCCGGTGTTGCTTATGTGCAGCAAAACCTGTTCGATAGCCATGATACAAACCGGTTGGCCTCACATATTGTGAATAGTGAATTGTATGCTTACAGAGACTGGACAAAATAATTTAACTTATCAAAAGCCGAAAATCCGGATTATAAAACAAGAAAGCCAAATCGAAACGAATTAAAAATTCAAAAACTGATGGTGATTTTTCAAATGACTTACTTAGGTGCACCGGTTATTTATTACGGTGATGAAGCCGGAATGTGGGGTGCAAACGACCCTGATAGCAGGAAACCTATGGTATGGGATGATTTAAATTTACGGTGATAAAAAAACTCTTCCGGATCAGTCAAAAAAAGACAAGGCAGATAAAGTTGAATTGAATCGTGAGATTTTTGATCACTATAAAAAAATAATTAGGATAAGAAATAATTACGCCGCTCTTCAAACCGGCAGTTTTAAAACCACCTTGATTAATAATAACAAAAATGTATATGCGTCTGCCCGGAGGCTTGGCAAGCAATTCATTCTTGTAACAATAAATAACAGCAACTTTAACAGAAAAATTAAATTAAACTTAAATCGCAACGATCTTTTTTACGATGCGCTGAACAATTTAACGGTAAAATCAAATCGTAAAAAACTTTCGATTAATGTTAAAGCAAAATGGGGTAGAATTTTTGTCAGAC
>DAIERC010000272.1 GCA_027347125.1 Ignavibacteriales bacterium | reverse complement strand
ATTACATCCGGTTCAAGCTTGGCTAAACTCTTCAGCATCGCCTCGCATCTGGGAAAAGTTCCCACACAAGAATAATCGGCGGTACCGTCAATTAATATTTTTAAGCCTTCTCTTATGGCATCGTTGTCTTCAACAATTATTACTCTAATCATTTATGTACCTTTAACCGAATTTCAACTATAATTATTACAAAAGTCCGGATTTTTTTCAACACAATTTTAGAGGATATTACCTGTAAAATTTAAAGTAGTTCCTTCGCCTCTTTTGGATATTATATTTATTGTGCCGCCTATTGATTGAGCCCGCCGGGTCATATTTTCAAGCCCGTTTCCGCCGTACTTCGCATTCGTGTCGAATCCCTTGCCGTTGTCTTTAAGAATCATCTCTAGTTTCCTTCCCCTAACAAAAGCATCCAGCGAAATTTCAGTACACCCGCTGTGCGTTATACAATTATTTATTCCTTCTTTAAAGATAAGATAAAGATTCTGCCGGTGTTCCATACTTAATGAAATTTTTTCAAGCGACTTTATATTCTCGGACCTAAACGAAATACTTGCGTAGGATGAAAGCTCGGTGTAAGTATCTCTTAACCTTAAAATCAAATCATAAAGCGAATCCCTGTTCGGATTTACGAGCCACACAATGTCGCTCATACTATCGATTAAACTTCTGGAATTTTCACTAATTTTATGAAGACTGTTTTTAATACTCTCATCAACGGAATCTAGCTTGTGTGAAATAACTTCACTTAATATGGATATTTCCGTTAGGCCGGAACCGATATTATCGTGCAGATCGGCTGCTAATTTTATTCTGAATCGTTCTATATCCAGCAGATGTTTTACTCTTACATAAATTATTAATAAAACAATTCCGCTAATAAATATTGAAGATATAATTATAAACCACCATGTTTTGTAAAACGGCGGCAGTATTATAAATTTAAGCGATGCGCCTTGTTCATTCCACACGCCGTCGTTATTAGAACCTTTTACTCTGAAAGTATATTCACCCGGATCAAGATTTGTATAAGTAACAAATCTCCTATTGCCGGCTGACATCCATGTTTTATCGAAGCCTTCCATCTTATATACGTAATCGTTCTTTGACGGTGATGTAAAATGAAGCGCGGCATATTCAATAGAAAAAACATTTTGAGAATATGAAAGAGTAATTTCTTTTGTTGAATAAATTGATTTTTGAAGAGGCGAGTTTTTTCCTCCGATTGGAATAGGCTTGTTGAATATTTGAAAATCCGTTATAACCACAGGCGGAACATGAGTATTCTTTTTTAAATCGACAGGGTAAAAAGCGTTTAAGCCGTTTGTACCTCCGAAGAACAATTCGCCACTACTGCTTTTACAATATGCTCCCCAAAAAAACTGGTTACTTTGCAGCCCATCGCTCTCATAATAATTTCTGAAGGTTAAGGTTATAGGATCAAACTTGGAAAGGCCGTTATCGGTGCTAAGCCAGATGTTCCCCTGTCCGTCTTCAAGAATGCCGTAAATTATGCTGCTCGGCAGTCCATCTTTAATTGAATACCTGTTAAACTTTGCTCTGGAATTATCGGAAACATTAAGTTGGTCTTCCGTCAATTCATTTAAACCGCCACCGTAAGTACCAACCCAAAGATTGCCGTGGGAATCCTGCTGGATAGAAATAATCCTGTTATCGCTTATACTAAATTCGCTTGAAGGATTATTTTTGTAATGAATAAACTTATAACTAACAGAATCTTTTGAATGATTTTTAATAATTACAAGCTTGTTCAGCCCGTCCCAGGTGCCGATCCAGATATTGCCGTATTTGTCCTGAAGCATGCAAGACTGCACAAGATTATTGCTTAAGCTGAATTGACTATCGGTATCGTTTACAAATCTGCGAAAAGTATTTGATGATTTATCAAGTAGATCCAATCCTCTGCCTGTGCCTATCCACAGCCTACCATCCGAATCCGAAAATATTTTCTGAATAATATCATTGCTTAAACTTAACGAATCTTCCGGATCGTTAATATAACGGATAAATTTAGCACGCCCCTTAATTTCATCGTTTCTTGTACCTATCATTTTATTTAACCCGTATCCCCAGGTACCGACCCAGAGGGTTCCGTTTTTATCACGGCAAATTGCCGAAATTGAATTATCGCTTAAGCTTGAAGGGTCGGTTGAACTATGTTTGTAATGAGTAAATTTTCTTGTTTTAATATTATATAAATCCAAACCGCCGCCAAGTGTGCCTATCCATATTATGCCGTTATTGTCGTAGTATAATGACCTAATAGTATTATAACTTAAACTATTAATGTTTGAAGGCTCGTGGGCAAAATATAAAAATTTTTGTTTTTCCCTGTCGAATTTTATAATTCCACCTTCAGCCGTGCCAACCCAGATTAAACCCGAATTATCCTGTGCAATAGTTAATATGTTATGATTTCTGAAATGATTATTGGCAAATGAGAATTGTCTTACGTTAGTGAATCTCTCATTTTTTGAATCAAACTGATAAACACCTCCGCCGGTACCAATCCATAACGTTCCGAAGTTATCTTCAATAATATCGTTTATCTTGTCGGTGTTTAAATTATTTTTATTATTGAAGTTGTGGTATCTTATAAAAATTTTCTTCTTTCTGTCGAACTTATTCAAACCGTCAAGAGTTCCAACCCAGAGCTCGCCGTTTTTATCTTCAAATATTGAAGGTACAATGTTGCTGCTAAGGCTGTTCGGGTCAACTGGGTCGTGCTGAAACCTTGTAAAAGTTTTTGTTTTTTTGTTAAAGAGATTCAAGCCGCTATTTCCGCCGGCCCATAAATTTCCTTCATGATCAATGTATATTGAAAGTACAATATTATCACTTAAGCTGTTCGGATTTGATGATGAATAATAATGAATAAAATTTTTAGCACCTGGTTTTAATTCATTAAGCCCGCCTCCTTCCGTACCTATCCATAAATTACCCGCACTGTCCTGGCATATTGCCCTTACATTGTTGTTTCCAAGGCTGCCTGGATCTTTGGGATTATTCATGTAAGTTTTAAATTTTTCGGAATCGATGTTAAACGAACATAACCCTCCGTTGTTTGTGCCGATCCACAAGGTGCCGTTTTTGACTTCGTTAATTGTCCAGATAAAATTATCTGAAATAGAATTGAAATCGCCGGGTACATTTTTATAAACGGTAAACTTATAACCGTCGTATTTGTTTAGTCCGTCCTCGGTTGCAAACCATAAAAATCCGTGGCTATCTAAAAATATATCATGAACCGTATTTTGAGAAAGGCCGTTTTCACTTGTAATAGAGACGTAATTAATTTGATTGACTTGTGAATATATCATGCCGGCATTTAGAAAAAATACCAGGAAGAGCAATAAATGTTTTTTAGATATTCTAATCATCATGCTTGGATTTTTCTCGCATTAAGATTATAAATAATAACTTCGGTAACATTATTAAAGCAAAGCCATTTTGCAGCAAAGCTTTAATGAAAAATTTCTTAAAGTTTTTTTGAGTTAGTAAGAAATTTTATGACATAGAAAGATAAAAAGGTTGCCGTAAATAAAAA
>DAIERC010000271.1 GCA_027347125.1 Ignavibacteriales bacterium | reverse complement strand
TTGATCAACGAGCCCTCAACAATATTAACCTTACCGCCTATCCTTTTAACCAGCATCGATTCATCTGTTCCATAAAAATTATTTTTATATGCATCTTCCATTGCGTCAACCAGGTTTTTATATCTAAAAATCTGCGGAGTTTGTGCGTAATATATTTCATCACGATTCAGGTATGATTCAACTTTTGATATTCCTTTAATCAAGGTGTCGCTGGCTTTAACGCAAACCAACGCGTTTCCTTTTTTTTGAGCAACAGTAATTGCGTTTGTTAAAATTAAAGAAGGTAAAAGGGGACGGGCTGCGTCATGAACAATTACAAGGTCGTTTCGTTTCGCCTCAATCGATTTCAAGCCGTTGAAAACAGAATCCTGCCGTTCTTTTCCGCATTCAACTATACGGGAAATTTTAGTTAAGCGGTATTTTTTTTTCAGCTTAAACAGCAAATCAAAGTAAGATTTATCCGCCGAAATTATTATCTCGTCTACCAGCCGGTTTTTCTGGAATACTTCAAGAGTATAAACGATAAGTTCTTTGCCGCCGAATTTAAGATATTGTTTAGGAGCGGAAAAACCGCTCCTAACACCTTTACCCCCTGCGGGAATAATTACAAACCTTCTCATAAAATAATCATGGCATCGCCGTAACTTAAAAACCTGTAGTTTTCTTTCATCGCTTTTTTATACGCTTTAATTATAAGTTCGGTTCCGGCAAGCGCACTTACCAGCATCAGCAATGTAGATTCCGGCTGATGAAAATTTGTAATAAGCTTATCGGTAATTTTAAAATCATAAGGAGGATAAATAAACTTATCCGTCCATCCTCTATTGGGTTTCACCAATCCGTCTGCCGTAACACTTGTTTCTAATGCGCGGCAGGTGCTTGTACCTACAACAAAAATATTATGTTTTGAAGTAATAGATTTATTAATTATTTCAGCCGTCTTTGCGGAAATTTCATAAAATTCCGAATCCATTTTGTGCTTTGTTAAATCTTCTACTTCCACAGATCTGAAAGTTCCTAACCCGATGTGAAGAACAACCGGAACTATTTGTATTCCTTTTTTCTCAATTTTCTGCAGAAGCTTAGGAGTAAAGTGAAGGCCGGCTGTAGGAGCGGCAACAGCACCGTCTATACGTGCGTATACGGTTTGATAATCTTCTTTATCCGAAGTTTCGGCCTCTCTTTTTATGTATGGCGGCAACGGAGTTAATCCGATTTTTTCCACTGCTTTATAAACGTTGCCGGGCTGATTAAATCTAACCGTTCTGCCTCTTGAAGTAGTATTGTCAATTACTTCGCACCAGAGTTTATCGTTAAAATAAATTTTGTTTCCGATTCTAACTTTGCGTGCGGGATCAACAATAACATCCCAAATACATTCGTCCGCATTCAATTCTCTAAGCAGAAATACTTCAATTTTTGCGTTTGTCTTTTCTTTTTTCCCGAATAATCTTGCCTGAAAGACGCGCGTTTCGTTAACCACCAAAACATCGCCTTTTTCCATATAATCAACAACATCTGTAAATACTTTGTTTTCTATCTCTTCGGTTTCCCTATTCACTACCATCAACTTGGATTTATCTCTGGGAGATACCGGATATTTTGCTATGGCTGTTTTTGGCAAGTTATACTTGAAGTCTGATAATTTCATTCTTCGTTACCTCATATAATTGAACTGTTTTATAAAAGGGAGCGGCGTTACCGCCCCCCTTTATTAAAGTTATTTAGTTTATTTTTTCTTTTTAGGAGCCGCTTTCTTTTTGACGACTACTTTTTTACCAGAAGATTTGGCAGCAGTTTTTGACTTACCTTTTTTCGCCGCATCCATTTCTTTAACAACCGCTCTGGCAGCGGCTAATCTTGCAATTGGTACTCTGAACGGCGAACAGCTTACGTAATCCAAACCGATACTATGACAGAACTCAACTGATTTTGGCTCACCTCCGTGCTCACCGCAAATACCGATTTTTAAATCAGGCCTTGTAGCGCGGCCGCGTTGAACGGCAATTTTCATTAGCTCGCCAATACCTTCCTGATCGATTGATTGGAAAGGATCTTCCGGCAATATTTTTTTATCGAGGTAATCTGGTAAAAATCCGCCGATA
>DAIERC010000259.1 GCA_027347125.1 Ignavibacteriales bacterium | reverse complement strand
ATATAGTTAAGCTAAGTACAATTATTCTGGATATAACTATTAAGCTAAATTTTTTATAGACCATATTTTTCCAGTCTGCGGTAAAGCGACGCTCTTGTTAATCCTAGTTCCTTGGCGGCTTTGGTAAGGTTGCCGTTGTATTTATCCACTGCCTTAATAATCAGCATTTTCTCAACCTCTTCAATATCATAGTTGTTTAATGTTAGGTTGTCTGCCTTTATATCCTGTGCTGAAATATAAAAATCCTCCGCTTGCAGAACAGGGGCATCGTTCATAATAACCACTCTTTCGATGGTATGCTGAAGTTCTCTTATATTTCCCGGCCAGTGGTATCTTTCCAATCTTGTTAACGTTGAAGGAGTAATTTCCTTAATTGGCTTATTATATTTTTTGCAATAAATATTCAGAAAATGTTTTGCAAGCAAAGGAATGTCTTCTGTTCTTTTTCTTAACGGCGGAAGATTTATTTCAACCGTATTTATTCTGTACAATAAATCCTGCCTGAAATATTTTTCAGATTTAAGTTCATCGATCGGTTTATTTGTAGCGCAGATTAATCTTATGTCTATAGGTTTTGCTTTGTTTGCGCCGAGTCTTGTAATCTGCCTGTTTTGTAAAACAGTAAGTAGCTTCATCTGTAGGTTATTTGAAAGATTGCCGATTTCATCAAGGAACAATGTACCGCCGGAAGCAATTTCAAAACGGCCCGCCTTGTCTTCCTTCGCATCGGTAAAAGCTCCTTTCATATATCCGAAAAGCTCGCTTTCAAATAGCGATTCGCTGAGCGCTCCCATATCAACATTTAGAAAAATTTCTTCTAACCTTTTCGACTGCCGGTGGATAGCTCTCGCTACAAGCTCTTTGCCGGTTCCGTTTTCACCGAGAATTAAAATGTTCGCATCTGTTTCAGCCACTTTTTGAATTGCAGTGAAAATTTTCTGCATCTCATCAGAAATTCCGATAATGTTGTGAAACTGCTGATCGATATCTTCGCTTAATTGCTTTTGCCTGGAGAGAAGGTTATCAATTTTTTGTTTGGATTGGCTCAACTTCATAGCCGATGAAACGGTGGCAAGAAGCTTTTCATTTTGCCACGGCTTTAAAACAAAATCGGTTGCACCGTCTTTAATTGCTTTAACCGCCATCTCAATTGTTCCGAATGCGGTAATAAGAATTACGACCGCCGAAGGATCAAGCTCAAGAATTTTTTTTAGCCAGTTAAACCCCTCGCTGCCGCTTGTTGCATTTCCCGAAAAATTCATGTCGAGCAAAATAACATCATACTGCTCTTCTTTTAAAATAGCGGAAATTTGTTCCGGATTTTTTTCTATACGTACAATCGGGTAATGTTGTTTTAAAAGAAGTCTTGCCGAAAATAATACGTCTTCGTCGTCATCAACTATTAGTACTTTTCCGGATTTTAAATTCATAATTGAACCAAGATGTTATGAGTAAAAAATTTCTTATGAGTAAATGTCCGGTCTTCTATAGGCAATTTTCGTTCCCCTTTGACAGATACAAATTAAGTTTGATAAATAACCGTCGAAAAATTCAATCGTCCGCTATCGGACACTATCGTTCGCCAGCGGACATTACTAACTTTGTTTTTTATCAGATTAAAATCAATAAGTATTTTTTACAAAACCGTTTATCCTAATTTTGGAAATACAAACCCCGGTTTTCCGTTCATTTGCGGATATAAAAATAAGTTCATCATGGAAAAGTTTATTGGGGATAGAACTATCCCATTTGGGGCACACAAATTGTTAAACATGATGCGGGGTTTCAATTTACAGCAATAATCAAAATCAAAAATCTAAACTTGTGGTGCAACCGTGGATAGAAAAATAGAAAAAAAACCTATTTATAAAAGAACAAAATTTTGGGCTTACTCTGCCGCAGCATTATTGTTTATAATTCTTATAGTAATGATTCTTACGGATACCGGCTCGAAGCTTAATGTTGAGTCTGACAAAATAACTGTCTCTACGGTTTCCGAAGGTGACTTTCAGGAATTTATACCTGTTACCGGTACGGTACTTCCTCAAACCACTTTTTATCTTGATGCGATATTAGGCGGTGCTGTAGAAAAAATTTATCTTGAAGAAGGAGCGATGGTTCATAAAGGAGATAAAATTTTAAAACTTTCAAATACGAATGTTCAGCTTAACGCTCTTCAACAGGAAACTTTTACATATCAACAAATAAACGAAGCCAGGAATACAAGGCTTCAAATTGAACAGAACAGCATTGGCCTTCAAACCCAGCTTGTTGATGCTAATTATAGCTTTATAAATTCAAAGCAATTGTTTGACCGCGAAAAGGTGATGTGGGAAAAGAAACTTGTTTCGCAGCAGGAATATGAACAGGTAAGAGACAAATATTATCATGATAAAGAACAACAAAGATTGGCGCGGCAAAATTTTGTTCAAGATTCGGTTTCAAAAAAAATTCAATTGGCGCAAATAGAAGAATCAATAAAGAGGTTGCAAACCAACCTGGAATTAATAAGGGAAAATATTGATAACCTAACTGTTAAAGCACCGATCGACGGACAGCTTACCTCGTTGAATGCCGAGACCGGGCAATCAAAATCGCCCGGCGATCAGATAGGGCAGATAGACGCGCTCGACGGTTATAAAGTTAGAGCCGAGATAGACGAATTTTATATTGCAAGAGTAAGTAAAGGGCTTCGCGCCACAGTAGACATTGACGGCAACGAGTATAGGCTAATAATTAAAAAAGTATTTCCTGAAGTAAAGAACGGAAAGTTTGAAGTTGACATGGATTTTGACGGCAAGGTGCCGGATGGAATTAGAAGGGGACAAACGCTTCAGATAAGATTACAATTAAGCGATCGCACGAAAGCTTTGCTGCTTGCCCGGGGCGGGTTTTACCAGAAGACCGGCGGTCAATGGGTATTTGTTCTTAACAAAGCAGGCAGCGAAGCTATCAAAAGAAATATTAATCTGGGAAGACAAAACCCGGATTACTTCGAAGTGCTGAACGGATTAAAACCGGGCGATAAAGTTGTTACTTCATCGTATGATAATTTCGGCGACGCGGATAAACTAATTATTAAATAGCTTACAGCTAAATTCAAGGAGAAAACAATGATCAGAACAAACAATCTGCAAAAGCTTTATACAACCGAAGAGGTTGAAACTATTGCTCTGGATAATGTAAATGTTGAGATAAATGAAAAAGAGTTCGTAGCTATTATGGGGCCTTCCGGCTGCGGCAAATCAACGCTGCTTAATATTTTCGGTCTGCTCGATAACCCCAGCGGAGGCGAATATCATTTCCTCGATCAAGAGGTTTCTAAGTTTAGCGAAAGGCAGAGAGCGTCCATGAGGAAGGCAAATATCGGCTTTGTATTTCAGAGCTTTAATTTGATAGACGAACTAACAGTTTATGAAAATGTAGAACTGCCGCTTCTTTATTTGGGAACATCTGCAAACGATCGTAAGAAGATGGTTGACGAAGTTCTGGAAAGAATGCAGATAATGCATCGCAAAGACCACTTCCCTCAGCAATTATCGGGCGGGCAGCAGCAGCGTGTGGCCGTTTCAAGAGCCGTGGTTGCAAAACCGAAATTAATCCTTGCCGACGAACCTACAGGTAATCTTGATTCGGCAAACGGAGAAGAAGTAATGAATATCTTAACTCAATTAAATGAAGAAGGTACTACAATAGTTATGGTTACTCACTCGCCGCACGATTCGGAATTTGCTCATCGTATCATTCATTTGTTCGACGGACATGTGGTTACGGAAAATTATAAGGAAAAATTTCATGTTTAAATTTTTACACCTAAAGGGCTCTGCAATTAAGTAATTTTACAGTTGTGGAACAAAAACACTAAAAAGGGAAAAAAATGATCAACCTAAAAAATATTACCAAGTATTATGAGAACAAGATTATAAAAACATTTGTGTTGAGGGATATTAATCTTAAAATTGAAGAAGGTGAGTTTGTTTCCGTAATGGGGCCATCAGGTTCCGGGAAAACAACACTGCTGAATGTTATCGGGATGCTGGACACACCATCGGATGGCGAATATTATTTCTTCGATGAACCAGTTCATAAGATGAGCGAGAAAAAATTATCCGAGCTTCATAAAATGTATATAGGTTTTGTATTTCAACAGTATCATTTAATTGACGAGCTGACCGTTTATGAAAATCTGGAAACGCCTTTGCTTTATCAAAAAGTAAAATCCGATGA
>DAIERC010000247.1 GCA_027347125.1 Ignavibacteriales bacterium | reverse complement strand
ACGGCAGCGGTAATAGCGGCAAGATTCTTGCATCCGGTATTTACTTTTGTGTTGTAAGGTTCGATAATGTTTCAAGAGTATTGAAAATGCAGTTAATAAAGTAATTGTTTTTTCAGATGAGAGAATAACGACGAGAGAATTTTTTGTTAATTAGAAAAGCATCGACAGGGGGTTTTGAAAAATACTTATGAGGAGCAGCAGTATTTCAAAACAAATGTTCGTATTCGAAGTATGTAAAATGTTTTAATTTATACACCGGGAAAAGGACTGAAAGGAATTTTAATTATAAAACCATGAATTGTTTATTATTCACGGAAAAAAATAAAAGCCTTAAAGTTCTAAAAACCCAAAGTTACATTTAAATTCATTTAGAGGAGAAAAAATGTATAGTAGGAGACAAATTCTTAAACCATTATGGCTGTTGTTAATAACACTATTGTTATTTACTTCAGCTATGGTAAATGCTCAAACGAGGAGTAGAATTGTTGGTACCGTAACGGATTCGCAAACAGGCGAAGCTTTGTTTGGCGTAAACGTTATGGTAAAAGGCACCTACCTCGGAGCGGCCACAGACATGAACGGTAAATTTTTTATTGTTAACGTTCCTGTCGGCACATACGAAGTGCAAGCTTCAATGATCGGTTACGCAACTCAACTTGTAACCGGCGTTGTAGTTTCTGCAGATCGAATTTCTACTGTTGATTTTCAATTAAAACCAACAGTAATACAAGGGCAGGAAGTTGTTGTTACGGCAAAAAGAGATAACCTTCACCGTGAAGTAGCTAATACTCAAATGGTAGTTACAGCCAACGAACTGAAAGAAACCTCTGGTATCAGGCAGATCAACGCCTTCCTGGAAAAACTACCCGGCGTATCAACCGATAACGGTTTTCTTTCAATCCGCGGTGGTAGCGCAGATCAAACCGGCGCAATGGTAAACGGTTTATCATACAACAACGCTGCCGTAGGCAATGCCGAAACAGCGGTGCCTATGAGCGCAATCGACCAGATTTCACTTTTATCGGGCGGTTATAACGCAGAGTACGGCAACTTCAGATCGGGTTTAATTAATATTACAACCAAAAGCGGTTCACAAGACGGTTACCACGGAACATTTAGTATTTCCAGGGATAACAGCCACATGAGAAGATTCGGTGATTCGTTTTATGATCCGAACAATTCATACTTAAAACAATATTTAAGTCCCGCCACTTCTTTCGAGCAAACATCTAATTTTAAGGGCTGGGAGTATATGGCAAGTATTTACAACACCGGCAAAACCCCTGCTCAAGTAGCTACGCCGTTTGATATGTTCTTGCTGGCAAACTGGTTATATATGACAGTGCCGGATTATAACGGATTAGCTAATTTACCTGCCGACTTGAAGCAGCGAATCGGTTACTATCAAATAACCGACGCCCAGAAAAAAGCATTTGCAGATCATACAATGCGTGAAGACGGCGCCGACTGGAACTTTGACGGCGGTTTCGGCGGACCGGTTCCATTGATTGGTAAAGCGCTCGGCGACGCTACATTTTATATTTCTAATAATTCAAACGAACAACATTATGTAATGCCGGTTACATTAAGGAGTCAAAAATCATATACAACACTTGGTACAATTAAAGCAACTCCGTATAAAAATTTAACCATTACTTACAATGCTTTATGGAGAAGACAAATTGGTGTTAGCCCGGTTCGCCCCGCATTTGGCGATGCACCGGACGCAAGCAACTCAGGCGGATTTATGCCTATCAATAATATAAAATATGTTGCTTCCAGGGAAAATGAAAGTAATTCAACAGGCGACCGTGCATATTGGTTTGACGCGGCGTTTTATCCGTTGATGGATCAAACAACTTTGATGAACGGTATTTCGATTAACAACGTTCTAAGTCCCACAACATTCTGGGAATTAACCGTTAGTTATTTAACAATTGCAGATCATACTCCAACCGGAGATAACAGAGATTCAACTATCATAACTCAATTTGGTCCTTTTCCCGTAACCGAAATGCCTTACGGCAAGTTACAATACGGAAGCCTTGCGGTAGGCGGATACACATACCCGAGCTACCTGAACAACGGTTTACTGGGCACCGGTCAAAGATTCCAGGGTAAAGAAGGCGATCTTTTTGATAACTCCAAAGTTCACCAGTTATCTGTTAAAGCCGATATAGCTTCGCAGATAGGCGAGCATAACTATGTAAAAGGGGGAATTGAGTATAACTACATAGATATTGATCATAATTATTACGAGCAATGGAACAATAACACTTATAATACTTATGAATTTAATTATCATCGCTGGCCAAGCCAAACCGGCGCTTTCGTTCAGGACCAGATAACCTACGATGAAATTGTAGCTAACGTTGGCGTTAGAATGGATTATTACTATAACGGCGGAGGCTTATGGCCGGGAAGTGATTCAGCTTTCAGTACACAATTTTTACCACCGCCCCAGGCAGACATTGCTAATTTGTATACTTATCTTGCTCAAGGCAAATCATTTATCTGGGATAAATGGACACAATACAATAACACACATCCGGGGTTCTTACAGCCGATTAAAAATTATTTAACATTCAGCCCTAGAATTGGCGTTTCATTCCCGGTTACTGAAAATTCGAAATTTTATTTTAACTACGGGCATTTCAGATCGAACCCGCCTTATTACACTATGTACCAGTTAAGGTATAGATATACCAAAACCGGTTTGTATAATATGACGAATCCTAATCTTGAACCGCCAAGAACAATACAATACGAGCTCGGTATTCAATATAATTTTTACCAGAATTATATACTTCAAATTTCCGGTTATTCTAAAGACGTAACAGGTGAAGCCGGTAGAATTAATTTTATTAGCTCCGACGGCAGAATAAATTATAACGGCCAGGCCAATAACCAGTTTGAAGATATCCAGGGTTTAGAAGTTGATATTACCAAGAACGACAATAGCTGGATTACCGGCTGGATCAACTTCAACTACATGCTGCAGAAAACCGGTAACACCGGGTTTAACACAATCAGACAGGGACAAGTTCAATACTCAGACGCAGACTATTATCACGGCGCAACCAGAGCATTACCTGTTCCGCAGATTAACGCAAACATTACATTTAGAACCCCGAAGACATGGGGACCCGAATTCTTAGGCACTCATCTACTGGGTGACTGGAGTATATCCGTATTTGCTAAATACAAAGCCGGCGATTATTTCAGCCCGGATGACTGGAATCCGCTTCAGCTTCAATACGTAAGCGATTTGCTTGAGTGGCCTGATTATTACAATGTTGATCTTAAGATTTCCAAAAGCTTTAACGTTGGAGGAGTTGCGGCTACATTCTTTTTGGATGTTAACAACGTACTTAACTTGAAAAATAACCAGATGGGCAGCGGGTATGCTTTCAGAGAAGGCATAGGCGGAAACGATTTCAACAATTATATGGCATCGTTGCATTTGCCGATGTATAATTCCCCGGCATACGATCAGTTAAGAGCTCAAAACCCAGGGCAATATATTGCCGGTAACGATAAAGTCGGCGACACTTGGTCATCTTCAAAATCATATATCAAAAATCCGGAAAATACATTTTTCTATTACGGTCAACCGAGAGATATTTGGTTCGGTATGAGAATTGACCTTTAATTAGATTTTTCCAAGTGATTTTAAAATTTAAATTATGGAGAACTAAATGAAATTTCAAAAATGCAATCGATTGTTCAGGTTGCTTCAAAAAGTATTTTTATTGGGAATACTTTTCAGCGTATTGTTTTTCCCCAAAGAGGCTAAGGCACAAAATGTTGCCCATTTTATGCTTGGCCGTTTATGGTCGGGCGTTGTGGAGAACGGCGCAAACAGCAACTGGACACCGCCTATATTTTTTCCCAATGATTACGATATAATGTTCAACAGGCTGCAAACCACGCAAGCCAGCACAGGCAGCGGTATCAGCTTAGCTACAACATTCTTCTATAATAAATACACTACCGATACAACTCAATACAGAGTATATGATACAGCGGCTGTTTTCGGTTTGCTTGGTACAAATTATCCCGCTCCTTTTAATAACGGCGTTATTGTTTCGCCAATGAAAAGTTATGTAAGGTACGGATATACGCCGATTACTATTGATAACAAATCTGCAAACATTGTTACAGACGGAGGCTCGCAATATTATCAAGCCTTTAGGTTTGGCAAAATTACCGCCGATCAGATGGTAGATGTTACCAATAAATATATTTTCGATATAACAGTAGATAGAAAAGCCCTGGCATGGGGACAAAACTATAA
>DAIERC010000246.1 GCA_027347125.1 Ignavibacteriales bacterium | reverse complement strand
AAATTTATGAATAGCTCCGGTTTAGGTATGCTGATTGGTGGGCTTACCACCATGAAAAAAGGTGAAGGACAGCTAAAATTATCTCGCACTACTGATAAGATTCAAAGTTTGCTGGTTATAACAAAACTGATTACTATCTTTGAATCTTATGAAACCGTGGAAGAAGCGGTTAAGAGTTTTTCCAATTAATGCGTAATTAAATAACTATTTACAAAATAGAACTCCGGATTCTAGAATTCGGAGTTTTATTTTGTCAATTAAATCAAAATAATAGCGTAAACTTTATAATCAGGGAAATTAATGAGCGTTACAGTACTTGTCGGCAGCCAATGGGGTGATGAAGGTAAGGGAAAAATTGTAGATATTTTAAGTGAGAAGTATGATATAGTAGTTAGATATCAAGGGGGGGCCAACGCCGGCCATACGGTTGCTATTGGAGACAAACAGTATGTTCTTCATCTTATACCGTCTGGAATATTAAGAGAAGGTGTTATTTGCGTAATTGGCAACGGTGTGGTTATAGACCCTACTGCATTACTAGAAGAAATAGCGTTTCTCGAAAAGAATAATATAAAAGTAGACGGCCGGCTTTTTATAAGCCATAATGCTCATCTTATTATGCCTTACCACAAACTGCTCGATTCGATAAGTGAGAGCGGAGAAAATAAAATCGGAACCACAGGCCGCGGTATCGGGCCAAGTTATATCGATAAATATGCAAGAAAAGGCATCAGGATTGTAGATTTATTAAACCGTAAAGTACTGGAAGAAAAAATACGAGAAAACTTAAAAGAGAAAAATAATCTTTTAACTAAAGTATATGCGCACGAAGAGCTAAACGTTGAGGAGATAATAAAACAATACGTTGAATTTGATAAAGCGATTGACAAATATGTTAAAGATGTTCCTGCATATCTTAATAACGCCATAGCCGAAGGCAAATCCATTTTGCTTGAAGGCGCACAGGGCGCTTTGCTTGATGTTGACCACGGAACGTATCCTTATGTAACTTCATCAAGCCCAACTTCCGGCGGTGCATGTACAGGAACCGGTATTCCTCCCACAAAAATAAATTCGGTGGTTGGAATTGTAAAAGCTTATACTACACGAGTTGGATTAGGCCCCTTCCCCACCGAGTTAACAGACGAGGAAGGCGAGAAACTAAGAAAAATAGGCGCGGAGTACGGAGCAACCACCGGCAGACCAAGAAGATGCGGATGGTTCGATGCATTCCTGGTAAATTACTCTGCTATGATTAACGGAATCGATTCGGTTGCAATTACAAAACTGGATGTTCTCAGCCACTTTGACAAAATTAAAGTTTGTGTAGGTTACGAACTTAACGGGAAGCCTGTTAAATCCTTCCCTACTGATGTTGAACGTTTGTCCGCCGTTAAACCTATTTATGAAATTTTACCGGGGTGGAAAAAAGACATTTCAAGTTGTTTATCTTATTCCGAACTTCCGTCTGAAACTAAAGATTATTTGAAATTTATTTCGGAGAAGTCGGGATTCAGAATAGAAATTGTATCAGTGGGACCCAAACGCCAACAAACATTTTATGTATAATGAAGCAAATACTGCTTTATTTTGCAGCAGTAATACTTTGGCAATTTTCTGCATTAGCGCAAAGTAATAACATATCATTAAATTTAGTATACCCTACTTCAAATGAACGGCTTGAGCTTACAGGCAAGCCGTTTTTTCTTATCGGCACAATTAAGCCTGCCGGTGCAAAACTTAAAATTAATGAATCGGATGCACAGGTAAGTGACGACGGCGCTTTCATCGGAATGGCAAAAATTGTTCTCTTCAAACAAGACAATAAAACTTTAGGCAAATTTGTCTTTGATATTTCAACTTCAACCGGCAATAAAGAGTTTGAAAAAGTTTACAATATAAAACCACCCATTCAAACTTTTCCGTCTGATTCCCTGGCTATAGATTACAACTGGCCTGTTCTACCGGTTGAAGATCAAACATTAGTACCCGGCTCAAACGTAAAAGTAGAAATTAAAGGTACTCCCGGACTTCAGGCTCATTTTACCGTTGACGGAATAAATGAAAATTTTCCGATGGCGGAAACTAAAATTATAAATAATTATAATTGGGAAAACGCGGTATTCGGTAACGGATTTACAAATAACAAAGACACCGTGAAAGGAATTTACTGGGGTAGTTTTACAATACCTGTAGACTTAAAAAATGCAATTGTAACAATAACCTTAACCTCCGATTCGCTTGGTTCAATTGCCGAAGTTGCACGCGGGAAAATCTCATCATTCAATACGGCAGTTCCCGAAATTATTCAAACAAAAACATTTTCAAATCCTCTTGTTGGAAGATACGCGCCGGACAAAGGATATAAACTTTTTCTAGACGGCGGTATAAACCTTCTTGTAACTGGAAAAACCGGAATGTGGTATCAATGCCAGTTAGCTTCCGATGAAACGGTTTATGTTCCCGACTCAGGAGCTTTCGTTCTGCTACCCGGCACCGCAATTCCACACGCATCAATCTATGCAATGCGTACCGAAGATTCTGCCGGATTTGTAAGTGTTAACCTTGGATTAACAGAGCGGTGCCCGTATAAAATTATAGAACATTCCAACCCGGAAAGCATCGAGTTACTTATTTATAATGTTACTTCAAACATCGATTGGGTTTACAACAACAACAGCAATTTAATAAACCAAATTACCTGGGATCAACCCAAAGACGGCGTGTTAAAAGTTGATATATCGTTGAATGAAAAAAACCAGTGGGGTTATTCCGCCGGGTATGAAGGCAACCTGCTGCGGTTAAAAATTAAAAAACCGGCGGTGCGAAATTCCGGAATTCCTTTTCTTACTAATCAATTAAAAGGAAGAGTTATTGTTCTAGACCCCGGGCATAACCCTGATACAGGCGCTTTGGGCCCCAGAGGAACGGAAGAAAAAGATGTAAACCTGGAAATAAGTTTGCAGCTTAAAGAATTATTGGAAGATGCAGGTGCAAAAGTTTATTTAACGCATACAACAAATCCTTTAGCTCTAAAAGAAAGAAAAGAAAAAGTAAACTCGTTCAACCCGGAAATTTCAATCAGCATACACAATAATGCGGTACCTGAGGGAGTAAATCCGCTAGAGCACAACGGCAGCTCTGTTTATTATTATTTTCCACAGGCATTGCCCCTGGCAAAACTTGTCCATAAAGAATTATTGGATAATCTTCAGCTTAATGATTTCGGACTTTTCTGGGATAACCTTTATATGACAAGAATACCGGAATCTATCTCAATACTTGTAGAACCGGCTTTTATGACGATACCCGATCAGGAAGCGCAACTTTTAACTTATGAATTTAGGGAAAAAATTGCTAAAGCTATTTTTAATGCGGTGAAAGATTTTTATAAGGAATACAGTCAATGAAAATGTCAGGCGGCCCGCCATCAATTAATATAAAAGTTATATTGCTTTTTGTAGCAATATTAATTGCAACCGGAACACTTTTTTACACTCAAAACCTTGTACAAAAACTTCAAACAAAAGAAAGGCAAATTGTTCAGCTTTACGCAAAAGGTATTGAGTATGTAGCAAACACATCCGCAAACGATGTTGACATAACGTTTCTGTTTGAAAATTTATTAAAGCCAATCGACTTCCCTCTTATAAACAGCAGCCCGAATGACAAAGTAACTATAAACAGCAACACAGATATCAAGGACGTCCGGAATGTTTCCTACGATACGACCCTGTCTAAAGCGCAGTTGGAAAAGTTTTTTGAAGATCAAATAAAGGAAATGGATAAAATCCATAAACCTATTGCAGTTACCTACAAAGATTCTCTCGTCCTTCAAAAAATTCATTACGGTGATTCAAAACTTATTACACAGCTAAGGTATTATCCTTTCATCCAGATTATTATTGCGGCGTTGTTTATATTTTTAGCTTACATAGGTTTCAGCAATATAAAAAAGAATGAGCAAAGCAACATTTGGGTAGGAATGGCAAAGGAAACGGCGCATCAATTCGGTACCCCTATTTCCAGTTTGATGGGCTGGATAGAAATGCTTAAACTTAGTTTTCAAGACAAAGATAAGGTTCTGGATATAACTGAAGAAATATCTAACGACGTAGAAAAACTTAGTAAGATAACTTATAGATTTTCAAAAATAGGCGCCACACCGGAGATAAAAGAACGACCAGTGTTTGAAGAAGCTAAAAAAGTGGTGGATTATTTTCAGCGCAGGCTGCCTCAAACCGGCCGAAGTGTTGAGCTTTCGATTGAAGGCAATGAAACAGTATGCGCAAATCTTAATTCCGAATTATTTGAATGGGTGATTGAAAACCTTATTAAAAACGCTCTGGACGCTATTGAATTAAAAGACGGGAAAATAAAAGTTACCGTAAAAGAAAGTCGTAAATATGCAGAAATAGAAGTAAGTGATAACGGAAAAGGTATAGATTTAAAGAGACGCAAAGATATATTTAGGCCAGGTTACAGCACCAAACGGCGTGGATGGGGACTTGGTTTAAGTCTCTCTAAAAGAATAATTGAAACATATCATTCGGGAAAAATATATGTAAAAACCTCGTCCCTTGGTGAAGGAACTACTTTTAAAATCGAGCTGAAAAAATGCTAACTCATTTCCAGCATTCTTTCGATCGGCTTTAATGATTTTTCAATAATCTCGTGTGAAAGAATAATTTCCGGACTTTTATTTTTCATACACAAATATAATTTTTCCATTGTGTTCAACTTCATATACGGGCATTCGTTGCAGCTGCAATTATTATCCGGCGGTGCAGGTATAAGTTCTTTGTCCGGCACAACTTTCTTCATTTGATGAATAATTCCTGCCTCAGTGGCAACAATAAAAATATTCGAGTTGTCTTCCTGAACATACTTTAACAATTTACTTGTTGAACCGATAAACGCCGCCCTGTTAAGTATTGAGCTTTCGCATTCCGGGTGAGCAATAAGTTTTGCTTCAGGGTTCTTTAATTGAAGCTCAATAATTTTCCTTTCGCTAAAAGTTTCATGAACAATACACGAACCGTCCCACAATAACATATCTCTTCCCGTTTTCTTGGAAAGATATTTTCCTAAATTTCTATCAGGTGAAAATAAGATCGGCTGATTTTCGGGTATTTGATTAATTATCTTTTCGGCATTACTAGAGGTACAAATAATATCGCTTAACGCTTTTACTTCCGATGTGCAATTTATATAGGTAATAGCAACGTGGTCGGGATATTTTTCTCTGAAAGCTTTAAACAACGGTCCGGGGCAGCTATCTGCAAGTGAGCACCCTGCTTCCAAATCCGGCAGCAGAACTGTTTTATTCGGATTTAATATTTTCGCAGTCTCAGCCATAAAATGCACGCCCGCAAAAACAATTACATCAGCGTCGGTATTTTTTGCCGCGCGTGCCAGTTCCAAACTGTCGCCGACAAAATCCGCCAAATCCTGTATCTCTGACTCTTGGTAATAATGGGCTAAAATTACCGCGTTTAATTCTTTTTTTAATTTTAATATTTCTTCTTCAAGATTAAGCTGAACCTCTGCTCGCTCATTCATCATTTAATTAACCTATAAAATTTATATGTCTCAAAATAATTGATTAAAAACTAGCATTCTTAATATAAAACAAAATGGGAAAAAGCGTGGTGATATTCTGTTTATTTTTACAATTGCTTTGTGGCATTATTGTTGAAATAATTATTATGAAAATAGAAAATAGTTTTAAGCAAAATCCCTCACAGAAAAATTTCTTTCATACGACCGGCAGATTTGTTCCCTCAAATCCACCGGTCCCCTTCTAAAAACAGAATTTAATTTTATAAAATATAGGTAATTTACGAAACGCAAGGTAATTTTTACCGGTAAAGATTTTAGTCGAAATAGAAATATCTCGAAAATCTTCTAAAATGAAGGGTTGCTATTGGCATTTCAATTGATATAATGATGTTGAAAATAGAAAATAGTTTTAAGCATAACAACCCCCTCCAAAAAGAATGTCACTCAAGGCTGTCGGGTTTCTTCCCTCGAACCCGACAGTTTCCCCAAGAAAAAAAATCTTTAGCTAATTAAAATGAACAATATTAAACTTTTGATGAATATTCTCACTCACCAGGTGTTATAAAAAAGTTTAGCCCTTTTCTAATATTTTTTAAAATTTTAATAATTAAGAACTTCTGTTACTTTCTGCAGTGATGAAATTACCGCGTTTTTACTTGCTTCAACATCCAGAATCATCTTACCTATTTCGGCAGGTAAAACAAATTTTATTTTCCCGTTCCTATTTTTTTTATCATGAAGCATAGCTTGCAAAACATTTTTTGTGTTAAATTTTTGAAAAATTCTCGGCATTTTAATTTTTAGCGGCAGCGACAAATAATCATCTAATTTGTCTTTATTTAATAGTCCCAAATCGGCAGATAAATACAAAGCCGCAACAACTCCGGCAATTACGGCTTCACCGTGTTTCACTTTAAAATTTAGATCTGTTTCTAAACCATGCGCAAATGTATGTCCGAGGTTAAGTATTTTTCTAATACCAGTTTCCTTTTCATCCTGCGACACAACCGCGGCCTTTATTCCTGCCGATTTTATGATCACTTCTTCAATTACTTTTTCATTGCCGTCATAAATTTTCGTTACATTATCGTTCAAATAAGAAAAAAATGTTTTGTCAGCCAGATAACCGTATTTTATAATTTCGCCGATGCCCGACGTTTGTTCTTTTCTTTGTAAGGTTTTAAAAAAAACGGTATCTATTACTACCAACCTCGGTTGATAAAACGCTCCCACCATATTTTTTTTCTTTTGAAAATTTATACCGGTCTTCCCGCCGATTGCGCTATCAACAGCAGCCAGCAATGTTGTAGGAATATGGATTAATTGTATGCCTCTCATATAAGTTGCCGCTGCGTACCCGGCTAAATCACCGGTTACACCGCCGCCTATTGCAATTAATAAGGTATCCCGGCCATAACCGTTTTCCAGAAGGAAAGAATAAATATTGTTGAGTTCCTTATAAGATTTTGAGGTTTCGCCCGGTTTTAGATTATAATATTTAATTTTTTTACCTGAATTTTTAAATACTTCTTTGATTTTGGCGGAATGATATTTTGCTACGTTTCCATCCATTACAATTAAAATATTTTCATATAATTTTAATTTGTTTATCTCGTCATTCAGTCCGCTAATAATAGAACTACCGATTAAAATAGAATAAGGATCCTCTTTTAATGATACATTAATTTTTTTCACTTACCTACCTGCATTTATTTGTTACTATAATGAATTTCTTTTTTAATTATTTTTACAAGTTTATCTACGGTTCCGCCGATTGATGATTCGTTTGTATCAAAAATTATATCGGCTTTTTCATAAAACTGTTTTCTATCGTCCATTAAACGCGACAATTTATTGATAAATTCCGACTTGTTTAAATTAACGGTTCCGTCCTGTGTTAAAACAGGGCGATCTCTTTTAAATCTTAATCTTTCATATGCAACCTGTGGCGATATTTTCAGATATAACAGCCACCCAGACTTTTTCATCACTTCAATATTCTTAGCGATTGTTACGGTGCCGCCTCCAAGCGAAATAATTGCGGAGTCGGCGGCAGATATTTCCAGCAAAGCATTTGATTCAACTTTTCTAAAATATTCCTCACCTTTCTTTGCAAAAATTTCCGACACTTTCATTCCCTCTTTATCTTCAATAATTTTATCTAGGTCATAAAAATCCCATCCCAAGGTATTTGCAAGAATAGGCCCAATGGTGCTTTTGCCTGATCCCATGAAACCGGTTAAATAAAAAAGTTTTTTACTCATCAAACAATCTTAAAAAGTTATAAATGAAATTAAATAAATTCCAGCAAGAGAAAAACAGTTACTGAAATAGAAATATATGAATTTAAAAATCAAAACCCCCAGGCAACATAACCTGGGGGTTAAAAATAGAAATATTTACAAAATTTTACTGACCGAAGAATTGATTTCTATGATCAACTATATCGGCATCTTTTTTAAGCTTTGCAAGCCACTCCGAGAAGAAGACATTTTTCTTCTGCTGAAGAATACTATTTAGAATTGTATTCTTTTGTACTGCAAAAGCGGAAGCATCAAAAGGTGTTCTTGAAAGAACATTTATCAAATAATAACCTTTAAGTCCTTTTACCGGGTCAGATATTTTGTTTAACGGAAGTTTAAGAGCCTGCGCCGCAAAATTGTAATCCATTCCAATTTCAGGAATAGATTGGTCTGCGGTAAATTCTCCGGTTTGACTTACAACCGCTTTGGGATCTATCGAGGTAGATTTAGTCAGGTCTCCGCCGATTTTTGATTTCAACATTTGAGCTTGCTGCTCAGCTTTCTCAAATTGTTTTTCTCTTACAACCTGCGGCCTAATAATATTTTTTACATCGTCAAATGATTTTACGCCTTCGGATGTTTTACCGGAAACCTGGACAATAACATATCCGTTTGCAACTTTTATTGCGTCGCTAATCGAGTTGACATCGTTTTCAAACGCAAAATCTACAAGGTTTTTATTTACACCCAAACCCGGTATATAATTATATTCCTTGCCGAAATTTGTAGTTTCAATTACTTTGTAATTCATTAATTTTGCTTCCTTATCAAACCCGTCCTTTTTAGCAATATAAGAAAAATCTTTTGCGTTGCTAAGTTGCTGATCCTTTGTAGAAGCAGAAGCCTGTATTGGTTCTACGATTTTCTCAACAACAAACTTATCGGAAGTACGGCCGGTAACTTTTATAATATGGTAGCCGTAATTTGTTTTTATCGGTTTCTGTACAACTCCTACTTTTCCTTCAAAGCTGGCTTTTTCAAATTCAGGAACCATTTGCCCTTTGCCGAACCATCCCAAATCGCCGCCTCTAACCGCGCTGCCGGGATCTTTGGAATATTGTTTTGCCAGCGTACTAAAATCGGCACCTTTCTGAAGCTCGTTATACAATGTCATAGCTTCATCATAATTTTTTTTATCGTCGCCGAATTGATTGATCAAGATATGCGAAGCTCTTACAAAGGTATCTTTGGTAGGAACTACGCCAATCAAATGATAAATAGCATAACCCTGGTTGGTAATTACCGGTCCTACAACCGTGCCTGGTTTTGCATTACTTAATAA
>DAIERC010000233.1 GCA_027347125.1 Ignavibacteriales bacterium | reverse complement strand
GAATTTCAACATATGATAAACTGGAATTACCATAAGACAGTTCCTGAAAACACCTTTACTAACGAAGGCTTGTCGATGGTCGCGGAAATTGTTTGTGGCTATCCCGCTTCAATGCAATCGTTGTATGCCGCTGAACCAAATCATTATCTTTTTGACTGGCGCAGAGATGATAATACTCTTGTATTAAACGATTACGCGCGCGCGCAAAGATTCTTTTTATATCTTAAAGAACAATTTGGCGTAGGCATATTAAAAAATATAGTTCAAAACAATAATGTTGCGGTGCCGACTAAATTAGACGGCGTAATAACAGCCGCTAATTCCTCATTAAATTTTAATAAGGTATTTACAAATTGGGAAATAGCAAACGAACTTAATGATAGAACTGTGAATAACGCGTATGGATATGTTTACACGAACCTTCCCCAATCTACGTCAACGCAATACGGTAATCCCAATGTTACTTCTTCTGTAGGTGTTCAAAGAGAAGCCGCCTCTTATATAACTTTTTCACAGGGCAGTAATTTAAGTATAAAGTTTACCGGTCCATCAAGTGTAATATCAGTTAAAGCAATTGAGATTGGCAATAACGCCGCAAGCCGTGTTGTTGACGTACCGGTTGGTACGCAGTTTACGGAACCGGCATTCGGTACAACATATAAAACAATTTCCTTTGCCATCATCAGCACCGATACCCAGTATCCTTCAACCGTAAGTTATACTGCAACCGGAGTTGTGCCTACTACTGAAACCGAGCTTAAGTGGGATATTACAGAACCAACCGGTTATTTGCCGCTGACCCCGGGTGATAGTGTTGCGGTACAGTTTGATGGTGTGGGCGGTGGAAAATTAGATTCTATAAAGGTTGCCTTGAGAGGCATTACTCCAATAAACGGAAATATCTATACCTTCATCGGTTTAACTAATCAAATGGGCGGAAAAAAACTCGGTTCATTTACGGCAACCTCAACATTAACAGCTGCGCCTGTTGTAGTTAATTCCGGCGGAGATTATCCTTACGCTAGTCCATACCCAAACTGGGTTAAGGTTGATTTAACCTCCGCTAATATTGATGCTAGTAATTCGTTTGTTGTGGAATTCCCAATTGGCGCTGCCTACCCGGCTACAAATAGAGTTGTATCAACATATTACCAATCCTCCGGTGCTTACCATAATTATGCGTATGTATCTAAAGCGCCTACAACATGGACGACTTATTCTGTCTCTGGTAAGACTGGGTACGTTTTTCTTTATTTGGTTCGTGCATATGTTAGTTTTGTTGTATCCGGTGTAAAGCATGAAGTTGAACTTACGCCAAAGGAATTTTCGTTGGCGCAAAATTATCCGAACCCGTTCAATCCTACAACAAAAATAGATTTTACGCTGCCTTCGGCAAGCAAGGTAAAAGTTATAATTTACAACCAGCTTGGTCAGCAGGTTGCATTACTTGCCGCCGGCGACTATGCAGCCGGCGTTCATGAAATTAATTTTGACGGCGCTAACCTTGCCAGCGGTGTTTATTATTACCGTATTGATGCCGGCACTTACAGTCAGACCAAGAAGATGGTTCTGATGAAATGATTTATAGGTAGAGACGGGGCATGTCCCGTCTCTACCATATTCATGGCCATCAAAAACTTCCGTCATACTTCATTCAATTTATTTGCATTAATAGCGCGAATATTTTAAAATTGACGCACCATTAAAAAAGTCCGCCATAAAAATCTAATAAACTAAAGGAAGAAAAATGAAATATTTTAGTCTGTTTTTTTCTTTACTACTCGCCGGTATTTTAATATCCGGTTGCAGCCATACAAACGAGCTTGCAAAATATAACATCAACGGCCAGGGCATGTTGTTCAATGATCAAACTTCCGGCGACGCTGCAAGTTTGCAGATAGTAAATTCCACTACCGGACAAAACAAGGAAGAAAAAAAGGACCTGGGATCGGTACTTGCATCAATAGGATCGGATATTTTATCCGAGACGAGCAAACAAAAAATTATTGATGCGGTTAAAACCGATTCGATGGCAAGTTATGTATCGGAAGGTTTAAAGAATGCGCTTGTAACATATTTAAGCGTAAAGCCTGTAGAGTCTGTAAAT
>DAIERC010000207.1 GCA_027347125.1 Ignavibacteriales bacterium | reverse complement strand
TGCAAATGATCCTTTCTTAAGCCTCGAATATGAAAAACCACTTGCCGAGCTAAAAGCCGGCATAGATAAAAACTTTCTTGAGAACACCATAAAAACATATATGGTTGAAAATCCGCATAAACTTTTTTTAACGCTTGAACCCAAATCAGGTCTTGAAAAAGGAAATAATGCTAAGATTGATGAAGAGCTAAAAGCTTACAAAACTTCGTTGACCAAAAAGGACATTGAAGATTTGGTGAAGGATACAAAAGAATTAGTAAACTACCAGCAAAGGGAAGACAACCCTGAGGCGCTTGAAAAAATCCCTATGCTGAGTCGAGAGGATATTAACCCAAAAGTCAATTGGTATTCCGTTGATGAACGTGAAATTTCTAATGTGCCTGTTTTGTCGTATGCTGAATTTACAAATGGGGTGGTATATTCCAAATTATATTTTGATATGCGCGTTCTTCCTACCGAACTGGTACCTTATGCTGCGCTTCTGGCCGAAGTTATGGGAAGCCTTAATACCGAAAATTATACTTACGGCGATCTTGATAATGAACTGAATATTAATACCGGTGGTTTTAGCACTTACTTAGACAATTTTCTTGTAGGGAAAAACGACGCGAACATGATTCCTAAATTTGTTGTCTCATCAAAAGCGATGAACGATAAAGTGATGAAGATGTTTGAACTCGTTGGTGAAATTGTAAATAAAACAAAGTATGCCGATAATGACCGTTTAAAAGAGCTATTGCAACGGCATCAATCAAGGCTGGAAGCGAACATAAAACAGAACGGTTATAATTATACGCAAACCAGGCTTACTTCATACTTCAGTAATCAAGGTAAGTTTAACGAATTAACAAGGGGAATTGAATACTATAGATTTATAACCGGACTAACTAAAAATTTTGACACCAAAGCGGAAGAAATAAGTAATAACCTTGTGAAGACTGCCAATCTTCTTTTTAATAAAAACAATTTAACTGCAACAGTAACGTGTACAAAAAATGATTATCCTGATTTTGCCGAACGCGTAGGCGGATTCATAACTTCATTACCTGAAAACAAAATGGAGTTAAAAAAATGGGAACTGAATGTTGCGAAAAAAAATGAAGGGTTTCTTACTGCCTCGAAAGTGCAATATGTTTTAAAAGGCTTTGACTACAAAAAGCTGGGTTATAACTGGAGCGGTAAAATGCTTGTTCTGAGCCAGATACTTTCCACCGATTGGCTGCAAACACAAATTCGCGTTGTTGGCGGCGCATACGGCGGATGGAGCACTTTTACTCCGGGCGGCGTAGCATTTTTTGCTTCATACCGGGATCCTAATTTAAAAGAAACAATTGCAAATTATGATAGCACTCCCGGCTACTTAACTAAATTTGAAGCTGATGATAAGGAAATGACGAGATATATTATCGGCACAATTGCCGGCTTAGACCGGCCGCTTACGCCTTCGGAAAAGGGTGATGTTGCGGTTAAATATTTTATAGAAAAAATAAGCCCGGAATATTATCAGAAAACCCGTGATGAAGTTTTGGCAACTACTGCCGAAGATGTTCGCTCAATGAAAAAACTTGTTGCAGATGTGCTTGCCCAAAATACTTTTTGCATTTACGGGAATGAAGATAAAATAAACTCGGCTAAAGATATTTTTGGTGAAGTTGTAAAATTAAATCCTTAAATAACAACCTAACATTTAAAAATAAAAGAAGCCTGCTATTGCAGGCTTCTTTATTATGTTCCGAAAATATAAAAAATTATTTTTACCGGTTTAAAAGGCCTAAAGCTTTTTTAATCAAGTCTTCGATAGATATTTCCGGATACTCCGAAAGAATATCTCTTACAATTTTTTCACCTACCTTCAAGTTGTAACCCAAGGTTGTTAACGCGGCCACAGCTTCATTTTTTATGCTGAAAGGAATTTCCGCGCCGCCATCTTCAATTATACGGTCAACCTTTGTTCTTAGTTCAAGCACGAGTCTGTCGGCTGTTTTTCTGCCTATTCCCGGTATTGCAACTAGTCGCGAAGAATTGCCTGATTGAATTGCGCCTTTTAATTCATCTATCTGAATTCCGGATAAAATACTTAACGCCAGCTTATGGCCTATGCCGTTAACGCTGATTAAAAGCTCGAACATTTCTTTTTCCGTTTCCGTAAAGAAGCCGAATAACGTAATAGAATCTTCTTTTACACTTGTATGGATGTAAAATGAGACAAATTCTTTATTGGTTATCTTTTCAAGAGAAAACATAAAAAGCAAGTTGGGGCTTCATAGAGTAAATGACTGTATAAAATTTAGCAATGGGTAAATTACCCATTGCGTAAAAAGCAGATATTGATTAATATAAATACAAGCTTAAACAATTTTTAACAATACTATGGGGGTTAAAATGAAAGCTTCCTATCTTTTTCTTCTCTGTTTCGTAATTATCTTTTCTTTTATCTTACAAAGTTGCGGCAATGAAAATATGGTAACACAACCTCCTGAAAAGCCGGTAAGTGAAGCTCCCATGGCAAAGATATCAACAACGCTAGCTTTCACAGCCGATACATTAATAACGCTTAAAAAGAGTGGTAAAATGCTAATGCTGCCAGAGGGACTTACCGCTGGACAGATAGACAAACTGGATAAATTTCTTTCCGAAAATAAAACGCCAGCAGCTACTACAAGTTTAATACAACCCAATGCGGAGATGTGCGGATGGCATACTGCGTATGGGTGGGAATATGAATATCAGTACGAACCTGTAAATGGGAAGGCTTTAGGTGTTTGGATTAATTATGATTATTTAAATCAACAGCAATTGTATAATTTAGGTTTTAGGAAAATAGCGATTTACAATGCTGAGCAAAGAGATGAAGCATATATTGCAGGGTTTCAATATCAAAATATGATGTATATGACTGATAACTATCATAAGAACATTGCATATTTAGGATTTAAAGCTTTGAATACAAATACTATTCATATTAATAGTTGTTATATTGACGAGCCGTTTGAAAGCTCTAAGCTTCCGCAGTGGAGCACATCTGAAATAATTGATTTTTCAGACTCTTTACAAAACAATTATCCTTCAGTAAAATTATTTTTATCAAGCTTTAATTGGCCAGTGTCAAGCTATTATGATTGGCCCATACCTCAATCTGTTTATTCACTCGATAATATTTTTATAATGTGTGATCAATATCAAACAAATACTTCTGACATATGGACGGCTTTTAAAAATTTTTATGGCTCCAAAAATATTTCAAACTTTATGGACTTAGAATATAATAAACCGGGAGTTGGTTCAAGTAATGGAGATTTTAGTACATTATTTGGAAGAGCTAATGGTCTCGGAATTAATGATATATGGCTATATGCAAATAATTATGACAATATTACACTTGTTGACCAATTTTGTGATGCAGCATGGTCAAATGGTTGGCTAACAAAGTTTCGAAAACGAATCATAATTACATGGAGATGTGATGATCCTAATCCATGTTAGAACTGTATCTGGGGGTCGACAAACAACAATTGGATTATAAATAGCATAACATATAGCGGGTATGAAGAATACGTATTGTATTGATACAAAAACATTTAATCAATAACATTTGCACTAATATTTTTAAGAATTGACATGAAAATAATAATGATTATTTTAATTGTAGCTTCAGTTGCATATTCACAACAAAAAGATAAAGCTAAAAATCTAACTTATGCCGAAATATTCGGAAACGGATTATTTTTTTCCGTTAATTATGAAAGGATAATTTCAGAAAATTTAAGTGTCCGGGTTGGTCTTGGAAATGTGTACGGCAGTTCAGCTTCTAATTCGGGAGAGCATCATTCTTTAGAATCTTTTCCTTTAGCAATGATAAACTATTTAATTGAAATATACGGTAATAATTATTTTGAAATCGGAGCCGGCGGTTTGATTGCCGCGTCTGGTTTTTCTTTTTTTAATACTTATGAAACAACATTTGCAATTGTACCTACAATTGCAGCGGGTTACAGGTATAGCCCCGCCGATAGAGGATTTTTCTTTAGTATTACAATTGATCTGTTTTCTGCGGATTATACTTACCCCTGGGGCGGCATTGGCGTAGGTTTTATATTTTGATTAGATTTAGCGCTCGATAAATGAATAATACTTTTAAAGTTCACTAAAAATTTATTGCCCCAAATGATGAGTAATAACTGTTCAACATTTAGGACCCTTTAAATACGTAATCCGCATGGCATCATCCGCTTGAGGCAGAGACATATTGTGTCTATGCAATGAGGATAAATTAATATCCGAAAAGGATTTTGCTGTTCTTTTAATTATTAAGTCTGTTTAACGCTTTCTTAATAACTTCTTCCAACGAAATATTAGGCTCTTCGCCGAGAATATCTCTTACAATTTTTTCGCCTACCTTCAAGTTGTAACCCAAGGTTGTTAACGCGGCCACCGCTTCATTTTTTATGCTGAAAGGAATTTCCGCGCCGCCGTCTTCAATTATACGGTCAACCTTTGTTCTTAGTTCAAGCACGAGTCTGTCGGCTGTTTTTCTGCCTATTCCCGGTATTGCAACTAGTCGCGAAGAATTGCCTGATTGAATTGCGCCTTTTAATTCATCT
>DAIERC010000206.1 GCA_027347125.1 Ignavibacteriales bacterium | reverse complement strand
TAATTTCCGGGAACAGCAAATTATTAAAAGACAATAATTATTTTATCTCTTTAGTAAAAGAAATTAAAAGTAAAAAATATTTTTGGCTTGCTAGCGACAAAGGTAAATCTGCGGAGAAACTGGTTAGAAGAATTACAGGCGCTAATACATATCTTCCGGCCGCAAAATTATTCAAAGCCATTAAACGGTTGTCTATTGCTGCGGATTTTTCCGGTGGTGTAACAATAGAATCAACTCTTTGGTGCGATGGAATAAGCAATGCTTATCTTATTGCAGTCGGAATTAAAAGTTACCTGGCTATGGATATTCTTTCCGATACGAATTATGATTTGAACCAAACACTTAAGCAGTTAAAGATTAACAGGGAAAAGGAAAAAATAATTTTAGATCTGGATATAAGTAATGAACAATTGGCCGGGTTGATAAACCTTGCTAAGAAGGAATACACGAGTAAAAAATTATAGGGTTAAAAATGCAGGAACAGAATTTAAGGCTGGAAGATCTTCTAGGCAAAACAAAAGGATCGGATGACAACCAGGGAAATCTTACTAAGGTTGCAATAATTGGAGCCGGTGTTATGGGGCAGGGTATAGCTCATACTATTGCCGCCGCGGGCTTTGATGTATTAATAGTTGAAAAAAGCGCCGACCATCTTGAAAAAGCAAAACAAAATCTTAACGAGTCGATTGACCGTGAAATCAAAAGATGGGCAATGACTCAATCTGAAAAAAAATCAATCTTAAGCAGGATTAAATGGGAATTATCAATTAAAAAAGTTAAAGATTATGAACTCATAATTGAAGCTGTAGATGAAGATTTTAATTTAAAGCGTCAAATTTTTGTAGAACTAGATGCCATCGCAAATAAAAATGCAATCTTTGTTTCCAACACATCAACATTAAGTTTAACAAAACTGTCGGAAACAACTTCCCGCCCGGATAGAATAATCGGGATGCATTTTATGAATCCTGTTCCCAAAATTCCTATGGTGGAACTTGTTAAATGTTTGCATACCTCAAACGAAACAGTAGAAGTTGTAAAAGCATTCGCCGCTAAAATAGGTAAAACTCCTGTGGAAGTTTACGAGTACCCGGGTTTTGTTACAACAAGGGCAATTGTTCCGTTGTTAAATGAGGCGATGTATATTTTACTGGAAGGTGTTGCCACAGCAAAAGATATAGACACTGCAATGCGTTTGGGATATAACTTCCAATACGGCCCGCTTGAAATGGCTGATATGATGGGGCTTGATGAAGTGCTTGCCTGGATGGAAACTTTATGGAAAACTTTAGGCGAACCACGCTACAGGGCCTGCCCAATTTTACGCAAGCTTGTTCGCGAAAGAAAATTAGGGAAGAAAACCGGCGAAGGTTTTTACAAATATGATGATAACGGCCAGATAATTTATTAGCAAATTTTCTCAAAACTAAAGAGCCAGCCTGCTTGAACCGGATGTCTTTTTAGTTTGTATAAGGTTTTCCCTTTTAAAATTATTGTGATATTGATCTCTACTTCTTAAAAGTTTAGGTACTATGATTAAGAGTTGGCGATCAATAAAGATATCTGATGAAATTTAGTTTAACAAAAATGTTCACGGAAATGGAATAAAAATGAAAGTACTAGTATTAAATTGCGGAAGTTCTTCGATTAAGTATCAGTTTATAGATACAAATGAAAAAGTTGCCCTTGCAAAAGGTGTTGTTGAAAGAATTGGTATGAGCAGCGCTGTTCTGTCTCATTCAAGATACGATGGTGACGGGATTAAGATTGTTGGCGAAATCCTTGACCACACTATTGCAATTGAATATGTTCTTGGTGTTATGATGAGTAAAAATCACGGCGTTATTGACGATAAGGAAGATATAGAAGCTATTGGCCACAGGGTTGTACACGGCGGTGAAACATTCAGCGATTCTATTTTAATTACCGATGATGTTATGCAGGTGTTGCAGGATAATATAGAGCTTGCGCCGCTTCATAATCCGCCTAATATAAAAGGTATACAGGCTGTAAAAAGACTGCTGCCGGACGCACCGCAAGTTGCCGTATTCGATACGGCCTTCCATACACAAATGCCTCCAAAAGCTTTTTTGTACGGCATACCATATGAGTTGTATAAAAAATATAAAATACGAAGATACGGTTTCCACGGAACCTCACACCTTTTCGTATCCAGAAGAGCTGCTGAAATTTTAGGAAAAAATATTGACGAGCTAAAAATTGTTACCGCACATCTGGGCAACGGCTGCAGTATGGCTGCCGTGGATAAAGGAAAATCAGTAGATACTACGATGGGCTTTACTCCGCTCGAAGGTTTATTGATGGGAACAAGAAGCGGCGACTTAGATCCTTCATTAATTCTTTACATAATGGGTAAAGAAGGTTTGTCGCTTAGCGAAGCAAATACTTTATTAAACAAACACAGCGGTTTAATCGGTATAAGCGGCGAAAGCAGCGATATGCGCGAAATACTTGCCGCAGCTAATGAAGGGCATAAACGCTCGCGTTATGCATTCGAAATTTTTGCATACAGGGTAAAAAAATATCTCGGTTCTTACGCAGCAGTAATGGGTGGTTTAGATGCTTTTGTATTTACAGGCGGAATCGGCGAAAATTCTCCCGAAGTAAGAGCGGAAGTTTGTAAAGATCTGGAGTTTCTAGGAATAGAGATTGACGAAAAAAGAAACAAAAATAAAGAAGAGATAATTTCAAAAGACTCATCAAGGGTACCCGTATTGAGAATACCTACAAATGAAGAACTGGTTATTGCTATGGATACAAGTAAAATTGTCGAAAATAAAACGGTAAAAAAAGAAGAAGCACAGCCGGTACGCTAAATTATTTTTTCTTACGGAATGATTGCGGCCCTTGAAATTTACAAATTTTAAGGGCTGGTTAGTTTTAAAATCCCTTGTTTGTAATCATATAAAATTTAATTGCTGTAATTTCCTTCAATTTTTTGTAGTAATATTTCGTGGTCCTTTTGTAAATTTGTATAACAATTAGTTGACTTTATGAATTTAGAATTATTTTTCCTTTCGTTCATCCCGTTATTTGTTGCTATCGACATCATTGGCACTGTTCCGATATTCCTTGGCTACACGCATGATATTTCAGAGTTTCAAAGGAAAAAACTTATTGCGGAAGCGATTCTGGCTGCGTTTCTTGTTGCCAATTTATTCTTAATCGGGGGCAATATTGTTCTTGGTTTTATGGGAATAACAATTGACGATTTTAGAATTGCCGGCGGCATAATCCTTCTTATCTTATCAATTAACGATATAATTGCCAACTCCGAAAGCAGAAGAAAACCGGCAACCGATATAGGCATAGTTCCTTTAGGAATCCCTTTAATAATGGGCCCCGCGGCGCTTACCACTATACTAGTTCTCGTACATAATTACGGGTACCTAGCAACTATCTTATCTATGGTACTTAATTTTTTAATAGTGTGGGTTATTCTTGCAAATGCAAGATGGCTTATTAAACTAATCGGCGACGGCGGTGCCAAAGCGTTTGCTAAAATAGCTTCGCTGTTTCTTGCAGCAATAGCGGTAATGATGATACGTGTAGGCATTACGCATGTGATGGCACATTTAAAATAATTGAAATTAAGAATAAAATTTAGTACTGTATATTAAATATCAAAATCAATTTTAATTTAACCTTACCGATTTATTTAACTGAAAAAGGAAATAAATATGGATTTGGGAATAAAAGGTAAAATAGCTCTTGTAACAGCTTCCAGTAAAGGAATTGGAAAAGCGGTTGCGGAAGGCCTGGCCGCTGAGGGATGTGTTGTTGCAATTTGCGCGCGGAATAAAGATGACCTTCTTACAACTGCCAATGAGATTAAGAAAAAATACGGCGCAGAACCAATCTGGTGTGTTTGTGATCTTAACAAATTAAGAGATATAGAAAACACGTTTTATACTGTTACCAGGCAGCTTGGTAAAATAGATATACTGGTTAATAATTGCGGCGGTCCTGAAGCCGGGCATTTTCAAGATTTAACTGATTCGAACTGGCAGGCCGCTTTTGAACAAGTTCTGCTTAGCACCGTACGTTTTAGCAACCTGGTTGTACCCGATATGATTTTGCAGGAGTGGGGCAGAATAATAAACATTACTTCGGTTGCGGTTAAACAGCCTATTGATAATCTTATGCTTTCCAATTCGTTGCGAAACGGTGTAATTGGTTTTACCAAATCTCTTAGTAATGAAGTTGCCAAATATAATGTTACTGTAAACAGCGTTGCGCCCGGTTATACGTTAACAAACCGTATTTATGATCTTGCGGTCCATAAAGCTAAGCAAGTTGAAAAATCGCACGAAGCGATACTTACGGAAATGGCAAAAGAAATTCCGATGAACAGGCTTGCCGGTGCAGAAGAGATTGCTTCGGCCGTTGTGTACCTGGCATCGAAAACAGCAAGTTATATTACCGGAAACACAATTCAGGTAGACGGCGGACTTAATAAAGGTGTATACTAAACTTATATAATCATCATTTAATTATTTGCTAATATTAGCATGCTGGCCTGATGTATGAGTGCATGAGTTAAATATTTAATTCAAAAAATTATTCCCATGCAAACATGCAATAATGCATTCATGCTGCACTTGAATATTTTGTAATTAGCTGGTAAAATAATTATTAAAACATCTTTCCTCATAAGCAGAGGACATAACAAAATGATAAAACAAATTGAAGTTGTTCTTATACCCGAAAACCTTTACGATAAAACGGCACTTTGCAATGCTGCGGCTAATGCACTAAAATTAAATCCCTCCGAAATAAATGCCGTTATTCCGGTAAGAAGATCGATTGACGCTAGAAGGAGCAGCCCGGTATTTAAAATTTTATGTGATGTTTTTGTAAACGAAAATCCCGCCGAAGGCGATAAGGCAATTGTTTATACACCGGTGAATGGGAATAAAAAAGTAATTATAATCGGCTTCGGACCAGGCGGTATGTTTGCCGCTTTAAGATCAATAGAACTCGGAATAAAACCAATAGTAATCGAAAGAGGAAAGGACGTTCAAACCAGGAGAAGGGATTTAAAAGCCATACAACAATATCATACTGTGAACCCGGATTCGAATTACTGCTTCGGTGAGGGAGGCGCAGGTACTTACAGTGACGGAAAACTTTATACCCGTGCTACCAAGCGGGGCGATACAAAAAAAATATTAAACATTCTTGTTCAACACGGCTCTAACCCCGATATTCTTTTAGACGCGCATCCTCATATTGGATCTAACAAACTGCCCAAGATAGTAAAAGCAATCAGGGAGACCGTTATTAAAAACGGCGGTGAGATTCATTTCGAATCCAGGCTTACGGATCTTATAATAAAAGATAATTATGTGAAAGGTGTTGTAATTAATAATCAAACCGAAGTAATTGCGGACGCTGTAATACTAGCAACGGGGCATTCGGCTAGGGACATTTATTATTTGCTTCACAAAAAAAATATTAAGCTTGAGCCTAAACCATTTGCAATGGGAGTAAGGATTGAACATCCGCAAGCATTAATTAACGAGATACAATATCATACAAAACACAAACATGAGAACCTGCCTGCCGCCAGCTATAATGTTTCTTGCGATGTAAACGGTAGGGGCGTTTACTCTTTTTGTATGTGTCCGGGTGGAATAATTGTTCCGGCCGCAACAGCGCCGGGTGAAGTTGTGGTTAACGGAATGTCTTTATCGAAAAGGGATTCCCCGTTTGCCAATTCAGGTTTTGTTGTAAAGGTTGAAGAGAAGGATTGGAAGAAGTATGAAAGCAATTATCCGTTTGCCGGATTAATGCTGCAACAGGAAGTTGAACAATTGTCTTTTAGATTAGCCAATAATACTCAAAGCGCACCGGCGCAAAGGGTAACTGATTTTGTAAATAAAAAATTTTCCTCAACGCTGCCCGGTACTTCTTATATTCCCGGTGTTACTTCCGCAGCGCTTCACGAAGCATTGCCTGGTTTTATTGTCGAAGGTTTGCGGCAAGCGCTTTTTACATTCGATAATAAAATGAAAGGCTATTATTCAGAAGAAGCTGTAATGCTGGCTGTTGAAAGCAGAACAAGTTCACCCGTGCGGATACCAAGAGATAGGGAAACTTTTATGCATGTTCAGATAAAAGGATTATTTCCCTGCGGCGAAGGCGCCGGATACGCCGGCGGTATAGTTTCCGCCGCAATTGATGGCGAGAACTGTGCCAACGCTACCTCCAAATTTATTAACGCGTAACACCTTAATTTATTTTCTTATAATTAACCTTGTGAGAAGAATCAATGGATTATCCGTTCACTAGTTTATGCTGTTTATAATGTAAGCTGATAATCTTATTTTCAAATGCGGATAAAATATTTTTACGAACCGGAGGTTATAACATGTCAGATTACGAGGAAAAGAATAATCCACCGTTATGGTTTTTAATCTTAGGAATAATTATCATGTCTGTTGTTGCCGTTTATATTATGCTTGCGCCGTCAAATAAGTATACGCAAAAGAACCAGTATTATCTTAAAGACGCACAAGGGCAGGTAATCAACAAACTTAGTAAATCGCCGGGTACAGGATATCGTTTTAAACCTGATAAATTTTATTCGAGCTAACCGGTAAAAATTTTTACGTAAATTACAGACGCATAATCTAATTTTTCTTTTTCCGGGAAGCGGTGCTTGGCTTTTTTGCAATTGTTCTTTTCTTAAGCGGAACTTTCTTAACATTTTTTATAGAGATAATTTCTTTCAGCTTTAATAATTGATAACCGGCTTCGGCTGATTTTTCCTTTAACAGCTCGATATAATTCCGGCCGTCTTTTAATTGCTTTAACAATACTGACTCAAAGCCTGGCGCTTTTACGCATGATGGCTTTTGTTTAGCCGCGGCAGCGCTTTTGTTTACTGCCTTTTGCTTCTTGTCGTTTTTGTAATTACCCGCGCTGAAAATGTTTGATAGTACAAATATCCAGTTCAGTAGATTTTCAAATCTCTCTTTGTTGAAATAAATAATTCCTTCGAATTCATTCAAATAAATATACTCGGCAACTTCTTTGTTGTTTATTAACTCTGCAATAAAAGTGCTTTTGCTACCGTTTTTCCAATTACTATTGTTAGCATAAAGGTGTTGTTTGGATATAAGCGCTTTTATAAGACCAGCTTCATCATAAATTTTTTCTACGTTATGCCCGCTTTCTTTG
>DAIERC010000145.1 GCA_027347125.1 Ignavibacteriales bacterium | reverse complement strand
GACGCGGTTATACTTATTGATCATCATCTTGAAATTATTAAAGATGCAAATCCGGCAGCTATAAGATTGCTGAAAAAATCATGGGCGGAACTTATTGGAACATCGTATCTTAATTTGTTCCCTTCTTCAAAAATTGAAAATCTCCGGCAATTCTTTTTAGTTATAAGTGAGAGGTATAGCCCGTCGATGATAGAGACTGAAATACTTCAAGCCGGCAATGTTAAAGTGCCTGTTGAAATATCGGGTACACTTGTCCGGTCACAAAGCTACTCGGTTTACCAGGTAATTATAAGGGATATAACCTTCAAGAAAGAAAGCGAAAGAGCTTTACTTGAAAGTCAAAAGAGACTTATAAGAACTCAAAAAATTGCTCACGTAGGTAACTGGGAACTTGATCTGCTCACGAAAGATTTCTGGATGTCCGACGAAGCATATAATATTTACGGCATAGAGCAAACCGGCGATGCCCTATTTTTAGAAACGATATTAAATACGGTTTTGGAGGATGACAGAAAAATTATTCAAAATATGATCGGGGAGTTATTAAAGATAAATTTGGAATTTGAGACGGTATATAAAATTAAAAAACAAACCACCGGCGAAATAAGAGTTATACAAACGAAGGCTGAGTTAATTAAAAACGAAAACGGTGACAGAGTAAAAATACTAGGAGCCACAAGAGACATTACAGAACTTACCCGTTACCAGGATGAATTAATAAAGGCCAAAGATGACGCCGAACTTTCTGACCGGCTTAAATCGGATTTCCTTGCGCAAATGTCTCACGAAATACGCAGTCCCGTTAATATTATTTTAAGCTTCACTTCTCTTATAAGGGAAGAAGTTAATCATAACGCCAGCGAAGATATGGAAATGTGTTTCAATGCCATTGATAACGGCGGCCGGCGTTTGATACGGACAATCGACCTTATCTTAAACGTTGCCGATATTCAATCCGGCAAGCTGGAGGTACATCTTGAAAAGACTTATCTGGCGAAGGATATAATCGAAAATTTGATACTTGAATTTTCTTCGGCGGCCAGAAGCAAAGGGTTAAAAATTAATTTTGTAAATGAAGCCGGCGAAAAGGCTCTTATGCTGGATAGGTATACCGTTACGCAAATCTTTGCCAACCTGATTGACAACGCAATAAAATATACAAAGCAAGGGAGAATAGAAATAAAACTTCAGGAAGAAAATAATTATATAATGGTAAGCGTTAAAGATACCGGAATAGGAATTGCAGAAGATTATATACCTCATCTCTTTGATCCGTTTAGCCAGGAGGAACAAGGCTACGCAAGAAGATTTGAAGGCACCGGCCTTGGCTTATCGCTTGTAAAAAAATATTGCGATGTAAATAACGCCGGCATCGAAGTAGAAAGCGAAAAGGGTGAGGGTACAACATTTATCGTGAAATTTCCAATGTAAAAAACGCTATTCACAAATATTTACACACAGTTCTTTCCACCAAAATTCTCTAAATCAATTTCATTTTTAACTTTACGAAGCAAATAACTTTTTTATAAACAAGATGCTTTAACCTTTTCTAAGCAAATATGTTTTATGCTTCCCATGGGAGAATCTTACATTAAAAAATGTTAAATTATCGCTCGGATTTTAAACTGAAAGAAATTTCATGCAGCTCTGCATTTTTGAAGATTCAAATTGCTTAAATTTCGAGCCGATCGTTTATTCCAGACCGGTTTACGATCTTATCTGCGGTATAAACACGCTTCGGCAAAAAATATTACGCTCTTACCCAAAAGTTAAATATACGCTTCATTGCAGGCCTTATATTGCCCCTGTTGTTAAGCTTCATAATCCCGGCGTTGTTGTTAATAGTTTTGAGGACACGGCTTATCTTTTTATAAACGGCTCTGTTATTGCGCCGGTTGGTATGAAGAAAATTATTCCCCTTAAACATGAAGAAGATGTTGTTTATATGAACGGGAATAGGGTTATCGCCGCGTATGTTTCCGGTAATAATCTTCAAAAATTAAAATCAAAACTTAATGAACCGATAGACAATTTGTTTTTTAGCGGGCTGCCTGTTAAGCAGGTAAAAATAAATTACGCTTCTTACTTGTGGGATCTTATTAACTTAAACGGCGAAGAAATAAAAAATGATTTCTGCTACCTTCAGCAAAATTTAAAAGACAAAAAGATTATAGGTAAAGTGCATACCGGCGCGTATATTTTGGGGAAGAAAAATATTATTATAGAAAAAGATGCCATAATAAAACCTGGCGCCGTAATAGACGCAACGCAAGGGCCGGTGTACATCGGTAAAAATTCGGTCGTTTATCCAAACGCTGTTATAGAAGGCCCGGTATTCATAGGAAAAAATTCACAAATTAAAAGCGGCGCAAACATTCATAATAATGTAAGTATTTGCGATACGTGCAGAATCGGAGGTGAAGTTGAGGATTCGATTTTCCTTGCGTACTCAAACAAACAGCACGACGGTTTTATTGGGCACGCTTACATTGGCAGCTGGGTTAATCTTGGCGCCGGCACAAATTGCAGCAACCTTAAAAATAACTATGGCAATGTAAGAGCTTATGTAAACGGATCGCTTGTAAACAGCGGCTCTCAATTCTTAGGATTAATTATGGGTGATCATTCGAAGAGTGCCATAAACACGATGTTTAATACCGGCACAAACGCCGGATTTTTTTCCAACATATTCGGCGCAGGCTTTCCGGATATATTTATTCCTTCTTTTTCCTGGGGCGGAAGCCAGCAGATGATGACATACAACGCAGGCAAAGCCATTGATGTTGCTAAAATAGTTATGGCTCGGAGAAACAAACAAATGCATACAATCGAAGAAAATTTGATTAAGACCATCTTCGAATTAACAAAAGCCGAAAGGAGAAAACGGGGTTACCCGGATTAATTTATGACACAACTAGAAGAACACAAGATAAAAGATTTATATGAAGGTGTTAGAGGCCTAGCTGTAAAAATTCTTAACAGAGTTGAAAGAACCGATGCGTATCTTGATAAACTATTAGACCACGAGATGAGGAACAGTGAATTAAACGGTCAAGACAAAGCACTTCTGTTTGAAATTGTGCATGGAGTTATAAGATGGATGGGAAGATTAGACTGGGTGCTGAACGGTTTTTATAAAGGGCAGTTCTCAAAAGCTATTCCTAATTTAAAGAACGGACTGAGAGTGGCATTATACCAGATAATGTTTCTTGATAGAATTCCCGATCACGCTGTTGTTAACGAAGCGGTTGAATTTGTAAAAAAACTGCAGGGGCAAAAACCAGCCGATCTTACAAACGCAATATTAAGAAATATTATACGAAGCAAGGCGCAAATAAGATACCCCGACCCCGCAGAAGATTTACCCGGATATTTAAGCGCGTATTATTCTCATCCTTCATGGATGGTAAAAAGATACCTTGAAAGATTCGGCCGTGAAGAAACCGAAAAGCTTTTAAATACAAATAATGAAAAACCATTTTTAACCCTTAAGATTAACCCGTTAAAAACAACTCCAGAAGAGTTTAAAAAACTTCTTAACTCAGTTAACTTAAGATATAACATGGGTAAATACCTGCCCGAATTTTTTCAGCTGCAAAATTTAACAAACATAACCGCGTGGGAATATTTTGTGCAGGGATATTTTAATATTCCGGATGAAAGCGCCGGCCTGGCTTGTAAATTACTGGATGTACAACCCGGCATGCGCGTGCTTGACCTTTGTGCCGCTCCGGGCGGAAAGACCGCTTACCTTGCCGGCTTAATGCAAGATCAAGGTGAAATTGTTGCCATCGACCGCTACGAAAGCCGTTTACAGATAATGCGGAAAAATATGGAACGGCTCGGTATTACTTCTGTAAAAACTATTGAAGTAAACGCACTCGAATATAACGGCACTGGTTTCGATAGGGTGCTCGCCGATGTTCCGTGCCTCGGCTCCGGTACGCTTTCCAAAAAACCGGATATAAAATGGAAAAAAG
>DAIERC010000186.1 GCA_027347125.1 Ignavibacteriales bacterium | reverse complement strand
AAGCAAATTAAGGAAATTACTCCTTCAGCGTTAACAAGATTGGAAAGATACCACTGGCCGGGAAATATAAGAGAACTTCAGCATACCATCGAAAGAGTGGTTATTATGAACGACGCCCCTGTTCTGCAAGCGGAGGATTTTTATATTTCAGCACAGGATATAAAGGCAGACAACCTGACGTTAAACAACTATGATATTGAAGAGGTTGAAAAAATGCTGATTATAAAGGCGGTGGATAAATACAACGGCAACCTTACCAAAGCCGCCAAGGAACTAGGGTTAACAAGAGCGTCGCTTTACCGCAGACTGGAAAAATATGGTCTATAAAAAATTTAGCTTAATAGTTATATCCAGAATAATTGTACTTAGCTTAACTATATTTTTATTGTCCTATCTAATAAGAGATGTTTCTTTCGATGTTACGGTTTTAATTATTTTTATACTTATTATTTACCAGATATATTCTCTTATAAAATATATTCAGGTTACCAACAGAGAGCTTGCCCGTTTTTTCAGTTCAATCCGCTATTCCGATTTTACGCAAAACTTCAAAACAAATATCAGCGGAACAGGGTTTGAAGAATTAAGTGCTTCTTTATCCGGGGTGATTAATGATTTTAAAAATACAAGAAAAGAAAAAGAAGAAAATTACAGGTACCTCCAGACAATTGTGCAGCATATTAATGTCGGTATTCTTGCGTACACTTTGGATGGCAACGTAGAACTGATAAACAATACAACAAAAAAATTACTCCGCGTGCAATCTCTTAGGAATATTATGGAGCTTGAGATGAAGAGCAAACAATTGCTGGAAGCGCTTCAAATGATAAGGGCGGGAGAAAAAATTCTTGTTAAGGTAGCGGATAACAACGAGCTTTTACAGCTTGCTATTTACGGTGCTGAATTTAAAATGAGGGATAAACATATTATTCTCGTGTCGTTAAATAATATTCAAAGCGAACTAGAAGAAAAGGAAATGGAAGCCTGGCAGAATTTAATCCGCGTGCTTACGCATGAAATTATGAATTCGATTACGCCTATCGTTTCTCTTTCTTCCACGGTAAACAACATGTTAGAAAATTCAGGAAACACTTTATCAGGAGAAATCATTACCGATATAAAAAGCGCGTTAAATACAATTGAAAAAAGGAGCAAAGGATTAATTCATTTTGTTGATGACTACCGGAACTTAAACCGCGTACCTACTCCTAATTTCCAGATATTCAAAATATCACTGCTGTTTGACAGAATTTATAATTTATTGCATGAACAGATTGCCTCTAAAAATATTTCGTTTATGTGCAATGTTGACCCGGCAAATCTTGAAATAACTGCCGATCCGGATTTGATAGAACAAGTACTGATAAACCTTATCGTAAATTCGATGAACGCAAAATACAATTCGTCGAACCCGGCAATAAAAGTGCTGGGAAGGTTGGACAATAAAGGTTATACGGTAATTCAGGTAATCGACAATGGCGCAGGCATACCGGAAGAATTGCGCGATAAAATATTCATTCCTTTTTTTACCACCAGGCAGGAAGGCTCAGGCATAGGCTTGAGCCTTTCAAAACAAATAATGCGCGCGCACAAAGGCGGCATTTCCGTTACCTCCGTTCCTGATAAGGAAACGATATTTACATTAAGGTTCTAAATAGACTTGAATATTACTTATCGAATTTTATTTCAGCAAATCTAATTCTAACTATTTTATTTATTCCTGAGATCCATATTCGAAAAGAATCTAAATTTGTTTTAGATGGAACTCCTGTTGTAGAAGTAAACCCGGTTAGTTTTATTTTCATGTGTGCCCACCCTGCACTCGTTACAGCGCTGTCAATATACGGATTATTATCATAATTCAACGGAATTTTGTATGAATAATAACTGTTTACAAGGTCCAAAGTACCGTTATAATTAATATCTTCCATGTTCAGTTTTTGGTTACCTTCCGGATTATTTATTCTTTCAAAGTTAATTCCGGCCGTATAAGAATAATCATCGTTTTCTGGATCCTGATTACTTGAGTTGTAACCCGGTTCCTGTTTATCTGTCAATCCGTCAAGGCCTGTATCTTCTCCGGCATCCAATATGCCGTTATGATTTTTATCTTCGGTATCCAGTATATGATTCGGTATTACATCTTCACTTATTCTTCCCAAATCAATAGTTAAATATCCTCCGGGCAGTTTATCCTCAAAATTCAGCCATAATGAAAGATAGCCGGTATCAAAATTATCATTAACAAAAGTCCTATCATCCTTGTCTATCAAAAAAATCGTACCACCCCAATTTGAATCACTTGTGCTAAAAAGAGTGTCTGTATTATAACATCCCCTTTCAGCCGGATTGTAAACCAGGTCAAGTACAGACGTTTGTATATTTTCATTTGAATTAACTAAAATATCTCTTAATGACACATCTGGCGGAGAAATATTATACCAGTACATTTTAGCTTTATAATTCATTAACTCTGCGGGAGAAAGAGCGCTGACATCTTCTATTTGAGCCGGTATGCTGGTATCATACCAATTGTCGTAATTAAGATATTTTGTTTCAAGCGGATTTGTTAATTTGTTTGCGGGTTCGGTTGCTTGCTTACACGAAGAAAAAGCTATGGTAATTATGATAACAAATATTAACGCCAGCATTAATTCAAAAGCCGAAAAGTTCACAATTTTAGTAATCATTTAATTGCCCCTATGTTTTTTTGAAATGTAAAAACTTTACCCTGATTTTTTTTAATAAGGTTAA
>DAIERC010000182.1 GCA_027347125.1 Ignavibacteriales bacterium | reverse complement strand
CTTAAGTCAGAACTATCCCAATCCTTTTAACCCGACGACCTCAATAAAATATGGATTATCGTATGATAGTCACGTAAAATTGAGTGTATATAATTCTCTCGGTCAGAAAGTATTACAGTTGGTAGATAAGACGCAAAATGCCGGGGATTATAACGTAAGCCTAAATGGGATGAATTTAGCGACAGGTACATATGTATATGTACTCGAAGCAAACTCTGTTGACGGCAAGGAAAAGTATAAATCGGCGATGAAGATGCTGCTGCTTAAATGAAACAATTTAAATTATAGACTTTATTCTTCTTAGAAGATTATAATCGAATCTTTAATTGCCGGTATTTCTCATTGAAATACCGGCGTTTTTTGTTTTAACTGGAAAAACTACCACCTTAGGCAGTGGAGGTATATATTGGAACAGGGACAGATCAGGTAATAGCGGCGCTATGATCTGTACCCATAAAAGTATACACAAAATTAAGCAACTTCTGATTTGATTACTTCAGACGCTTCTTTCTTATCTGTTTCGCTTGTGAATAATATTTTAGCCGCGTTACTATCGGAAATAGTGTTATACATTATTACCATTTCGTTTCTTCTTATAACGCCGTCGTCAAGAACAACAACTTCATATCTCTTTTTTTTCAGTAAGTCATTCCAATTGGAGTAATCGTCAAAATCGGCAAGTACAAACGGGTTGGTGGTAAAGAAACTTATTAATGTAGATAATACTGCCGGCTGGGCGGAAAGAAATAATGTTCTTATTTTATTCATGCTTATAACCCCCAAGCTATTTACAATAATAATTTTAAAATAACCTTGATTATAAGAAATATTTTATGCTAAACTAAAACCTTTTTGTAAAAGACGCAAGGTAATGGAACTAGTACAAAAATATTTTTTGCATACAATTTTCTTTTGAAAATTGTTATTAAATTTAGAAAGTGAGACTAAAAATTATTCCAGGGTTTAATTGACAGGTAAAAATGCGATACGAACGTGATTACTTTATTCATTATTACGACACCGGCCTGAACAGAAAAGCAACCATCTCAAGCATGATGAGATATTTTGAAGATATCGCAATTCTACACAGCGAAGCCGTAAACATAGGGCTGGATTATTACTACGGCAACGAAGTGGTATGGGTCCTTTACAAATGGGATATAAAAATTAGCCGTTATCCAAAATTCCAGGAAACGGTAAAAGTAAGAACAAAAGCATGCTCGCTCAAGGGATTCCAGGCGTATAGGTCTTTTGATATACTTGACTCTGCCGGGAATATTCTTGTAACGGCAAACTCGATGTGGCTTTTTGTAAATACAAAAACAAAACGACCCACAAAAATTACTGAGGATATGTTTAAGCATTATGAAGTTGACAGAACAAAGATGGAGGAGCTGCCGATAGGAGAGGTTAGGCAGTTACAAAAAGAGGATAAAAAAAAAGAATTTTATATCCGTTACAGCGACATTGATACGAACAACCATGTTAACAATATAACCTATGTCGATTGGGCGATAGAAGTAATTCCCGAAAACATTCTTAAAGATTATAATTTAAAAGAATTAAAAGTTTTTTATAAAAAAGAAATAGGTTACGGTAAGATGATTTCTTCTTCGGTGGAAATACTGAATGATGAAAGTAACCTGGAATGCGTTCATCTTATTTCCGCAGGGGGCGTACCTCTTTGTCAGCTGGAAACCATGTGGGTGAAAGAGAAATTGTAGAAGTGGAGTACTGGGGTGATGGAATATCGGAGTGAGGGAATTGCATCCTTCCGATGTGCCGAAATGAATGGTTGAATTTTAAATCCGGATTTGGCTTAATACAATTTTAACAATACAGGAAAAGGTATATGTAATGAAGACATATTTATTACGAATATTAACGGCAGTAATTATCTCGTTAATAGCGGTTCCCTTAATAGACGCGCAAACAATCTGGGAAAAGGATCAATTCAAAGTTGAAATGCTGAATAAAAATATCCTTATCTCATCCAACGGTAAACAGCTTGTTGATATAGCTTCAATCAATTTTAATTTTACGCAGCCGAAATCAATTGAGGTTGCCGGAAAAACAAGCGATAAACTTTCGCTGAAATTAACATATCCTTCCACAGCAAGTTATCGCACCGTTGCCACGGATGTTGTTGCCGATGTTGAGATTACCGCAGTAAACAACGGAATTAGGATTTTCAGCAACCCCGATTGGGCGAGAAACATTACAATTCAAATGAAGGATAACGGGGAACATTACTTCGGGATATCCGAACAGTTATATCCAAACAATATAAAAGCCCCGGACTTGCGCGGCGATGTAATTGATGTTGATGTGCTGGGCGATGATAACCAATTTCATGAAAATTATTCTTCGGCCTGGTCAGCGTTTTATATGACGGATAAAGGTTACGCTTCATTCTTCGATACATTTGCAAAAGGAAGATATCAATTCGCGATAAACGGCGTTACCGAATTATACCATCATACAGGCAAACTGGATTGGTATTTGTTTACCGGGAACAACGGCGACAAAATTTTGCAAGCGTATTATGATATTATCGGCAAACCGAAATTTGTTCCGCTATGGGCTTGCGGGCCTGTTGCGTGGCGCGATCAGAATAACGGCGGCAAAGATGAAATACTGGCGGATATAGAACATATGACAGAGTTAAAAATTCCTTTTACCGGGTGGTTTGTAGACCGCCCTTACAGCAACGGCGCGGATGAGTGGTCTAAAATGGATTTTAATAATAAATTTTCCGATCCCGGTACATGGATAAAAACCATAAATGAAAAATACGGTATGCAGTTTATGACGTGGGTTGGCCCGATGACCTTTGCGGATAAAGATTTTACCGGCCTTCTGCCAAACTTCAAAGGGTATATCGATCTTACAAATCCCAAAGCCGTTAAAGAGTTCGGTGAAAGATTAAAGAAAAACCAGTACGCATACAACGTAAGAGGGCATAAAATGGACAGGGCAGATGAGCAGTTCCCTGAAATGTCTAATTGGTACGACGGAACCCCGGAGCCCGAACGCCGGAACAAATATATTTATCTTTATTCAAAATATATTAATAAATTTCTAACAGAGTCGTTTGGAGAAGACCAGTTTAATTTTGCGAGAGCCGCCTATCAAAGATGTCAGCCTAATTTAAGCGCGTTGTGGGGAGGAGATTCACGCTCTACCTGGGACGGAATGGCGGGCAACCTTGCTAACGCAATGAGATGCGGATTTATCGGATTCCCGGTTTGGGGCTCGGATGTAGGCGGATACCTGGGCGGAAGAATATCAGAAAAACTTTATGCCAGATGGCTTGAGTTCGGATCTTGGAGCGGTTTGTTCGAAGTTAAACTTGATAACGCCGGAGGAAAAGGTGAAGACAGGCCGCCGTGGAAGTATAGCGAAAGGCTTCAAAATATTTTTAGGAACGCGTGCGATTGGAGAATGCAAATATTGCCTTATGTTTACTCTTACGCCAACACTTCACACAAAAACGGCGTAATGATGAAGCCGCTTGCTTACGCCTTTCCCGAAGATGAAAATACTTTTAATGTTTGGAATGAATATTTATTCGGCGACGCATTTCTAGTTGCGCCTATTGTTGATTCAACCGATGCCAGAGAAATTTATTTGCCGGAGGGTGAATGGATTAATTTCAATAACCTCGGCGAAGTATTAAAAGGCGGGCAGACGATAAAGGTTGATATGCCGCTGGACAAGATACCTGTTTATATAAAAAGGAATTCAATATATGTAACCGGCAGTCTTTTGAAAGGCAACTCGAAAAACTGGATAAAAAGCGGGAATGAGAACCTATCGGTGCATATATACCCCGGGGATAAGGGCGAGCAATTTACTTTTAGTTATGTTGATTACAATGACGGTAATAAAGAAAAAAGCTTTGAGGTACGAAACGAGGATGGAAAGATACTAATAAGTCTTGAAGCTATTAAGATAAACTGCAAAACGGAAATCTTCAGCGCAAAGAAGCCGGTTGCGCTCGAATTAAACGGGCATGTTGTAAAATACGGGTGGGATAAAGAGAAGAATATAATTACGATTAAACTGGCGGCCGGTAAAGAAAATAAAATTGAAATTAGGTATTAAGATGAGTAGCGGATTAAGAGCTAAGAAATAAGAATTAAGAAATAACTGCGGTTTTTATGTTATGCCGGATTTTATCCGGCATTTTTTTATTTGGTAGTGAGAGAGTTTGCATGAAAGTAGTATAGTAGGTACCTCTATCCAGCCTTTCCCCTGGGATGGGAAAGGCTGATTAGCAGCGGGGTCTTTGTATTTTCAATTATGTCGTTGCAAATGGAACAGGTTAAGAACCGATAGTTTTAGCGGTCGTTATCATCCCGGCCGTGTTTGTAATTATTTTTATCGCGCCAATGATTATCATGCAAATCATTATCGCGTGGGTTACCTATTGCAGGGCGGCTGCGGTGGTTTCTATAAGTAAAATATTTTTCTCTATACATTCTATCATGCCGCCATGGATCGTGACGGTTTATCACAACTTTATACGAATTATATAAATCATAGTGACGGTAGCGTTCGGGTAAATAAATGCTGTATACCCATCGGCCTTCTTCAAAATAATAAAAGCGGTGAAGGGGTACACTGTAATAAACGTCAATATCCGGCAGATAATAATATTCAACGTAATCATAACCGGCAGGTCCCCAATCCGGCTGGCTGTTCAGGTTAAAGTGAATATTTAAACTAATCTGAGCATTGGAATAACCGGTAAAACCTAAGAAAAATAATATTGCGATTACAACAAACATATTGCGCATGATGATACTCCTTTCTAAAATTACAAACGGAAAAGCAATCCTATATTAAGCACCACAAAATCACTTTTAAGATCAGAGGCACCGGGCATTTTTTGAAAATCGTAGTTCAAATAGACATATCTTAAGTCTGCGGTTAGAATTGTATTTGGGTTTTCCGCATTAGCGCTAAGAGGAAACTGCACACCGGCTCCGAAATGCCATCCGAATTTCTGTTCAGTCTGATCGGTAGGGCCGAGATATAGCAGTGAAGATTTATAATTAAAGGCAGTATTATACCATCCGACACCGATCGCGCCGTAAAGAAAATCTACCGGGTAAAGCAGGGCAGTTACCATAACAGGCCAGCTAGTAACGGTAACATAGCCGTTATTGTATTGTTCCTGCCTATAGTTAATTGAGCCTTCCAAACCGAAACCGGGTGAAAGCTTTGTTCTAAAAGCGCCTCCGATCATAAATTTACTATTATCGGCATCGGCAGCTTTATACCATCCGACTTGAGGACCGAGGAAGGCGGCAGAAGACTGAGCTTTTACAAATATACTTGTTCCTAATAAAATGAATCCTATCCAAAAATATTTTTTACACATAACAATCTCCTAACTGTTTATGATACATAAAATGGAAATACTATTTGTGTACAAGCATAACGGTTCCAATATCGGTAGTATTATTTGAAGTAACATTGATATTGGAGATAGTAGAGTCATTATACGTTGTGTCATTTGGAGCGATATAAATGGAATAAGTATCAGGCTGCAGTCCCTGAAACTTAAAGCCGCCGGAAGCGTCTGTTGACGTTGAAATACTATCGGTACCGGCAACAGCCCAAACGTTAGATGTAACAGTTGCAGGGGAAACCGAGCCTGAAATCGAGCCGGTGTTGGCGGTTGCGATAGCTCTAATAACAGGATTTAAAATAAATTTTAGATTCAACAGAGATCCGGTGCTTTTAATGGATTGGTTAGCATCGAAATCAAGTGTTAGCATATAA
>DAIERC010000180.1 GCA_027347125.1 Ignavibacteriales bacterium | reverse complement strand
TTGTATACCTGGAAAGAAAATTTTGGATTTTCATTTATAACTCCTCCATAAACTTAATTTTTAATAATAAAGTTAAGCGGTATTTAACTCTTTGGCAATAAAATTGTTATTGCAGATAATAGTCCATTGAAAATTATGAATTGTAAATTGAAGGGAGTGCACCCAACCGGGCTCGAACCGGTGACCTGCTGATTAAGAGTCAGATGCTCTACCAACTGAGCTAAGGGTGCGGGGCAAAATTAATAATTTTAACACTGCTTTCAAAATTTATGTGATTAAAAATTTGGTGTTTTAATTAACATTTTCATAATTGCCTGCCGTCAGCAACATTATTTTTTTTATCGCAGCTGTTGTTTATCTTTGATTTATTATTTTTTGATTTAAGGATGACTAGTTTGGAAAACTTAATCGGATATATTGCTGCCGTTTGTACAACAATTGCGTATGTTCCGCAGGTATTAAAAGTATATAAAACTAAAAGCACGCACGATATTTCACTTACTATGTTTCTACTTATGATTACCGGCATTACCGGATGGCTAATCTACGGTTTGTTGCTTAACGCTATGCCGATTATCTTTGCGAACCTTATCTCGTTTGTACTGGCGTTTTACATTTTTTACATGAAGTTGAAAGATTTTAATAAAGAAAGACTGATAAGCAAGCGCGCGTAATTTAAATTTTGCCGGACATGGTTATAAAAATTTTGGTCTTCCACTCTCCCGCAATTAATTGTTATAATAAATTATTTTATACTCAACCTGCCGTTTATTAACTCGCATCATAATTTTTATCTTTATGTGTTTGCAAATAATAATCCAATGAAAATTTTCCCGGGCCGTACAAAAAGAAAAACAAAAGCAATGCGAGAATTATTATTGAATAAGCCAGTTGAGAATTAAGCGCGAAAAGATTTTTGTGCATATCAATATAAAATATAGAACCAATGAGCGCGGGTATCTCAAATAATACGGCAATCCTAAAAAACAAACCTAGAATTATAGCTGTGCCGCAAACGATATAACCTCCTATAACATAGTGAGCAATGGCGTAGTGAACAACCCAATATTCGTTTTGGGCAATGGTATTCATTATGATGTCTTTGTTTGCTATAAAGGCAATGCCTTTTATGATGAAAATGAGACCGAGGAGAATTCTTAGTAAGTCGAGCCATTTGGGGTGGTGTTGGCTTGCCCAGCGATCGATTTTTTGAAAAGAAAACATACTTACCTCCCCGAATATACATAACGCAGAATCCGTATGCGTTTGATATTTTAATTTGAATAAAATCTATGAAATATTTTTGTAATTGGAAAGAGAAATTATTAATCTTAATAATTTACCGTACTGAAAAAGCGTGGTGCAAAATTCTGTCTCGTTTATCAAGCGGGTATTTTGAAATGAATTTTAAAGTAATCATGGAACCGCTCTACAATTGTTATTCTTTGTTAATAATTAAAACAATATGAAAGGAATATGTAGCAGCGCCCATACGCCGTATCTTAGAAATGTTTCCTTCCTAATTCCTTTTGCTAAAGACGCAAAGTATACGCCTTTGATAATGGTGTTGCTCATCATCGAAATTATTATAGCGGAAATAATCAGTGAATCTATCGGCTGTTGTCCCCTAACCAGTGAAAGTATAAACGGGTCAATATCTGTAACTCCCACGATTGCCGATAAGGTTAAAATACCACCGCTGCCCCAAAACCTTTTTACCAGAATTGTTATTATTGATAAAACAACAAAAAGAAAAGCAAAAATAACGGCAGGCTTTAATTCAAACGGGTTTTGAAGCGTACTTACATGCTCTGTGCTTTGGGAATCTGTTTTTGATTTTATACCAAACGAAAGCATTATGCCTATTATGCCTAACACCATAAACTTCCACCATACAAACGGAATTAGAGACGGATTGATTATCCAGATTATAATTAAAATTCTCAGATACATTACGCCGCTTGCAAGTATGGAAGCCTGCAATGCGTTACCGCTTTGTTCCGGTTGTCTTTTAGCTATGTTTCCTACGGCAATACTTACGGCTGTACTAGAAGCAATTCCTCCCAACAAACCAGAGATTGCCAACCCGGCTTTTCTTCCAAATTTTTTCATCAGGAAATAACCCACAAATCCGATTGTTGACACCATTATAACAATCTGCCAGATGTGAGACGGATTTAAATTGAACTGCGTATATTCTTTGTCGGGGAGCGCCGGCAAAATAATTAATGTAACCAGCAAGAATTTAAGTACCGCCAGAAATTCGGATTTATCAAGCTTCTCAACATAACTTTCAAGTTCTGCTTTTTCAGAAAGAAGAATAGTGCCGATAATTCCAAGTGACATCGGAACCCATACATCCGCAAGAAGCGCCAAAGCCCCTATTATAAAAGTAAGAAGCGCGGCAACTTCGCTCGTCCAGCCTGTTCGGCCTTCTTTTAGTTTAGATAAATAACCGGCCAAAGCTAAAACCGCCACGGTTATTAATCCGACTGGAAGCATTACTGGGACATTAATATGGTACAACCATCCGCAGCCGAAGCCGAATAAGCTGATAAGAGTGTATGTTCTTACCCCGGCCGATGCTTTTGTTTTGTGTTCGGAACCGGCGCTTTCTCTTTCCAGGCCGATAAGAAATCCTAAAGCTAGGGCTACTATAAAACGAAGTTCATATGTCCATTGGAAAGATGTCATGCGATGTGCATTACCGTATGATAAAACTAAATATTCTTGCGAATATAAATAGAATTTCGGTTATTTACCAAAACATTATAATAGATTGGTTTGAAAGAATAGTTTTTACTAATTGAGCCAGGAAAGAAAAGGTTTGCGTTTATTACGCAATGCCGCGTAATGTATAGATGTTATTGAATAA
>DAIERC010000171.1 GCA_027347125.1 Ignavibacteriales bacterium | reverse complement strand
CGATTTGAATAAGAACGGAGTAAAAGAAGTAGGCTTCCCGACTTCGCAGGGGATAACATTTTCTGAGTTTACTACATCAAACATTGCTGCAACTCCGTATAATCTAACCGGTTTCAGTTTAGATTCGGCTTCGGTAAAATTAAATTGGTTCGGCGGCGGTAGCAAATATTATATATTCAGGAAAGCAGGAAATTCCAATTTCGCTTTAATTGATTCAGCCATTTCAAATCAATATATAGACACTTCGGTTTTAAATAACACCTGGTATTTTTACGCAGTAAAATCTTATGACGGCACAAAGCAAAATAATCTATCCGGTTACAGTAATATAATTTCTGTTTATTCGCATAAGCCGGCAAGTTTGGTAACCGTTGCAAGCAATACTGTAAAATCTGTAATTGCAAAATTCTCAAACCAAATAAACACTAAGATTGAGAACCTGCAATCGTTTTATGTTATCAATCAGGGTTATCCTAATTCAATATCGGCCAACGACCAGTATTCATATCTTCTTACATTCTACAAACCGTTTGATAGCAGTAATTATAGTTTGGTTATTAATAATTTAAATGATTTTTACGGTTCACCGGTTAAACCAGATACTATGAATTTTTTTGTAGACACTGTTCCTAACAAATCTGAATTCTTTATTGTGTCGCATGAAATAATAAATCAGTATAAGATAAAAATAGATTTCAATTTGCCGGTAGATACATCAACCGTTATGAATAAATCAAATTATACTTTTACTCCGGCAAACAAAGTAACCGGAATACAGCTTAGTGATGATCGGAAAACGGTCTATTTAAGTTTGACGGGCTCAAAGCCTATTGGCTCTGTGGGAATTGAGTACACTTTGAAACTCAGCAATATTTTATCGTCAAATGAAAGCGGCCGGGTAGAAATAAATTCCGGCGCGGGTAGTTTTGTTGTACTTACAGGTTACGCGGAAAATTTATCCGGCGTTTATGTTTATCCTAGCCCGGTAAGAATAAATAACGGAGAAAACAAGCTTATGTTTGCCAATCTTCCGCAGATGAGCAAGATAACGATCTTCGATATAAACGGGAAAAAAATTAATGAAATAGAAGACAGAAGCGGAAGGGGGGGAGTGAAATATAATTTAAAGGATCTTAACGGTAATTTTTTAAGTTCCGGAATTTATATTTATAGAATTGTAAAATTAGATGAACAAAATCATGAAGTTGAAGAAAAAATAGGTAAATTTGCGGTACTAAAATGATGAAATACAGTAATAAAGAAATATTTACGTTTTCGAATTTTCTAAGCTTTGTAAGGCTGCTCCTTGCAGTTCCGCTTTGGATTTTATTAGACAATTTTCAGTCGGAATCTACAAGATATCTTATTCTTACCGTATGCCTTTTGGCTGCGCTTACAGATATATTTGACGGTTATTTTGCGAGGAAAAACAACCAGATTACCGAAGTGGGAAAAATAATCGATCCTTTGGCGGACAAAATTGGTATTGGCGCGGTTATAATAAAGTTGTTTCTGATAGGACAAATACCACTTTATTATTTTTTGATGATTATTGGCCGGGACTTCTTGATCTTTCTCGGAGGAATAATCGTTACTCAAAAACTTAATCGCGTTTTGCCGTCAAATATTCTTGGGAAAAGTGCTGTAATTGTCATTGGTATAGTAATCATATTGATCTTGCTTAACGTCAATAAAAACGGGCTTCTGTTTGTTTCATTTTATTATTTAAGTATCTTTTTAATTTTTACATCACTAATAGGCTACATAATAAGAGCTAAGGAATTTATAAAAAAGAAAAATCATGGGACTATTTAATAATCTTAATTTTGACAAATTAAAATCAGGTTTACAAAAGACACGGAATAAATTAGTTAACACAATTACCGAGGCCATTAGCGGCAAAGCCGTTATTGATGACAAGACTTTGGATGAAATTGAGGAAATACTGATTACCTCCGATATCGGTTTTGAAACTACCGAAAAAATTATTGAGAACGCAAGGGTAAAATTAAAAAAAGAAAAAGATCGCTCTGATATAAATATAATACAAACAGTTAAAGATGAATTAACTGAAGTATTAATGTTCGAAAACTCCGGTGATGAAGTTGAAGCACTTAAAACTAAACCTTATATAATTCTTGTGGTGGGAATAAAGGGTGCAGGAAAAACTACTACAATCGGTAAATTGGCGCATAATTACAAAAAGGCAGGCTACAATGTAATCGTGGGCGCAGCCGACACTTTTAGAGCAGCTGCTAATGAACAACTGGAAATTTGGGCGAAACGTGCCGGTGTGGAAATAATTCAAAAAAACCAGGGCGCAGATCCATCTTCTGTTGCATTTGATACGGTTGAGAAAGCTGTTAAAGGCAATTATGACGTTGTTTTAATTGACACTGCTGGCAGATTACACAATAAAGCAAACCTAATGGATGAATTAGGCAAAATAAAACGTGTAATAGGAAAAGTTGTACCGGATGCTCCGAATGAAACCTTACTGGTTTTGGATGGAAATACGGGACAAAACGCGCTTGTACAAGCTGATGAATTTTCCAAAGTTACGGATATCAGTGGTCTGGTAATAACAAAACTAGACGGCACTGCTAAAGGCGGAGTGGTATTTCAAATTTGCGCGAAGCAAAGGATTCCAGTTAAATTTATTGGCGTCGGCGAAGGTATTGATGATCTACAAACTTTCGATCCGAAGATGTTTGTGTCAGCTATATTTGATAACTAATTCTTTGGTTTGTAATGGTAGAAAATTATTTTACACGATCAGATGAAACAACAGAATAGGGAGTACCGCAACTTGGGTAAACATCTACACTTATAGTTTCGCGTTTAATGATATGAAAGGTGGAATTGGTTAGTTTACATAATATACAT